>JANXLS010000579.1 GCA_025355035.1 Planctomycetota bacterium
CGCGCAACGCATTCAACATGCCCTCGGCGTCGCCCAGATCGTCCGGTTCGCCGTGATCCACAAACCGCGCGACCGCCGCCTCGTCGCGGACTGTTTCGTTGAGGTAACACTTCAGCGCTTCACGGCACATGAACGACACAATCGGGCGCGGTGTGTAATAGCTGCCGCTCTCATGCCGCCCGGTGACAAGCTCTTCGAAGACCTTGCCAAGCATTTCCGGATCAACTGCGACATCGACATCCAGCGGCGTCGATTCGGTGACGGTGAAGTTGTATTTTTCAAACAGATCGAGCAGCTTGCCGAAACACGCGTTGGGAATCACAACGGATTTGGACGGATCGAGTCCGTGATTGAAGTGGCTTTCGCCTTCGGCCATGGCAAACAAACCGCCGTTTAAAAACGGCACATCGCCACAGCGTTCCCGAACCAACTTTTCCTGCGTTTCCGAAATGTGCGTGCGATCGAGATTGAAGCCGTCAAAAAAAGCGAAGTACAACCGGTCGCGGTAAAAGTTCTCGCCAGTTTTTTCAGCCGCCGTGAACAGCGCCCGCAAGTAGTTCTTGTCCCCATTAAAGGACAGCCAATTCTTCTTCTGGATGAAGTAAATGAACATGAGCCGATTGACCAAACGCTGGGTGAGCAATCGCTTGGTTGCGGCGTCTTGCAATTCTTTGACTTTCGGCGCGTGAATGCTCGACTCGATCAATTCAAAGATTTCGCGATACTCCCCGAAGAATTTCTTCGTGACGGCTTCCACATCGAACGCAGCCTGCCACTTCGCCAGCCACGCAGCACTGTCCTTGCCGCCGTCCGCCGGGAAAACCAGTGGCGGCAGATTGTGCTCGCAGAGTGTTCGCAGATGGGTTTCGCCGGAGTTCCAGCCGAACGTCGTCAACGGTGCCGGACGCTTGGGGTCGATCGGCTTTTTGAAATACGCGAACCGAAACTGCGAGTAATCGTGGGTGCAAATGAAGAGCAGATTTTCGCGCTCCCACGTCTTGCGGGTCGCGCTGTTCAAGGATGCCCGGCGCAACGGCACAAGCCCGCGCAGAACCTTGCGCAGCGTCCCGGTCATGCCACGTCCACGCGTGAAGAGTTCCTTCTTTTTGAATTGAAGCAGAAAAACGCCCCAGGGCTGTTCGGTTCCCTGCTGCATGGATTGAAGCTGGTAGATGCCGCCGTCAATCAAGCTTTTGTCCAGCTCGCTCGCGCGCAATTCATCCGGCGTCCATCCGAACGAAATGTCGTCAAGCGCCGCGGCGTTCTCATCGACCGGCCATTGCAGCGCGTCGATGAGAAATCGCTGAATAAACGAGGCTTGATCCCTGACCTGCCCCAGAGCGCTTTGAATTTTCAGCGCGATTTCCATGCGATTCTCCGAATCAGTTCAATTCCATCCACGCTTTGAGCGCGGGCTTCACGCCGGCGGGCGCGTCCACTTTTTTGAGGTACGAATTCTTGATGTGTTTATCGACTTTTACACGCACGTCTGAGAGTGTCTTTTGTTCCAAAGCGCATTGGCGCGGCGTGTCGGGCTTGCAGCGGATGAATTCGTGAATAGCCGCTGCGTCCTCGATGATCTTGTCCGTCTTCAGGTCGTACAGATACCAATGCACCTCGCCACCGTCGGTGGTCCAAACGGCATCGGCAGACGCGCCGATTTTGTCGGGCGCTTTCGCGGGTAGCGCGTAACAGAAGAAAACGGCGCGGC
>JANXLS010000938.1 GCA_025355035.1 Planctomycetota bacterium
ATTAAGAAATTTTCGTGGTTTGGCCGCGTGTTCCATATTCCACCAAAAGCAAAACGAGCGCAAGGCCGATCAGCCAGCCGCTCAGATTGACCCGGGTTGATGCGCTGTTTTTTTCGGCAGCCCATTGTGCGAGGTCGCGGGGTGAATCGATGACTCGGGCGGACGGGGCGGCTTGGGAAACCAGTTCTGCCATGGCTGCGCGGTCCACGCCGAAGCGCCGCATTTCGGCGGGGCAGGGCGTACTGACGAAACGTTCGGCTAACGGTTGAGCGTTGGATTGAACGGTCATTCGACACACGGACGCGGGCGGAGCTCGGAGCGTTCCTCGGTAGGTGCCTGGGGCAATGGCGCGCAACGGCAGTGGTGGAAGCACGACGTCAGGTGCGGAGCTTTCGTTCTCGGCGCCTTGCAGGACGACGAACGATGCGGTTGGATTCAGTGCGTTTTCAGGCTCGCCGGATGCGGGATCGACGGCTCGCAGTTCGACGGCGAGTTCGTCGTTTCCAAAGGGCTGGACGCTGATCGCGATGCCGCGCGGTTCGTTTTCGGTTCGCGCTTCGGCCCAATTCAACACACCGGGGAGCAGGGTTCGGCCTGCGCTTATGGCAGATAGAAATTGTGCTCCGTCGTTGCCGTCGAGCGACAGGGCCAGGGTGGCTCGGCGGGCGAGGCTGGTTGCGTTGGGGCCGGAGAGAATCAGCAGCGGATCGGGGCGCGATTTTTTATTTGCGGGGTCGGCAGGGTCGTGGTCGGATGTGCCACTGACGAGGATGGTGTCAGAGGTGCTCTTGGATTTGACACGGTTGCGGAAGCCGAGTGTGGGCCAGGTGTCGGTGTTTTTGATCAAGGCGTGGGGTTGGCTTGCGCGGGGGACGAAGGGTTCGCGGCGGGTGTAAAATTCTTTTTTACCTTGTTCAAGAGTTGTCGAGAGTTGGGTGCCGAGCGTGCGGAAATCGCGCGAGTATTTTCCGTTTCCGCGCGCGGCGAGATCGATCAAGAGGTTTTCACCGACGGTGTTGGCGGAAGCGTTGTCGACGTCGATTCCAAAGGTCCAGAGGGTGGTTTTGGTTCGGGAGCCGTCAGGTGATTTTGGGCAGAGTTTTTCGGCGGCGCGGAGGATTTCGTCGCGGGAGTGACGACTGGTGTCGACGCCGTCGCTGATCAGGATGACGAGTTTTTCTTCGGCGTCGTCTGCGTCGAGCGTTTGTTTGGCCAATTCGAGAGACGGGACGAAATCCGTGTTGGCGTCGATCTTGATGGCGAGGATGGCTTTTAGGAATGCGTCGTGAGTGGGTTCGTTTGAAAGGGGCGCGGCGAGTGCGGCGGTGCCGGAGAATTCGATGAGGCCGAGGCGGTCTTGCGGGCGGAGGGTTCGGACGGCTTGGAGTTGTTCGGCGGCGAAATCCATTTTTCGGATGGAGGTGCCGTTTAAGGTGATTTTGTCGTCCATCGATTTCGAGACGTCAATCACGAACAGTACGGCTCGGGCGCGGTCGTCTTCGGGGGTCATTTCGATGGGCAGGATTTTTTCCCAGTCCCCGCCGGTGCGATGGCCGCCGGTTCCAAAGGCGGAATCTCCGCCGATGGCGACGAGCGGTTTTCCGTTTTCGACGGCTCGGGTGAGTGCATGGAGCGTGGGGCTGTTGTCGGGCAATTGAGTGGCGGGGAAACCGTCGACGAGAATCCCGGCGAACGGTTCATAGGCGCTGGCGTCCGTGGGAAGTTGTGTTTCGGTAAAAACGGTTGTTTCGACGCCCAAGGCGCGCGCGGGGTCGAGGGCCAATTTTTCGAGCGTTGATTTGGAGCGGGCGAGGACGGCCCACTTGGATGGACCGGCGATGCGCACGGCGGCGGAGAGGGAATTATTGAGGAGCACGTCGCCGGGGATGGGGCCGTTGGGACCGGTCAGGGTGGCAGTGTAGACGGCGACGCCGGGTGCGTTGGGGTGATCCAAAAGGCGGATGGTCTTGCGGCGTTCGGTGGTCGATCCGGCGGTGTTGTTCGGGGCGTCGAGGGTAACGTTTTGCGATCCGACGAACTGCGGCCTTTCTCGGGTCGAGCGGCGCCAGACGGTGACGACGACGGTGGCAGGTTGCTGTGCGGCGAGGGTGATGTCGATGGGGACGGCTCGGGTGGTCGATGCGACATCGGGAAGACGGAGTTCTGCGAGTTGGACGTCGCTGCTGGGGCCGAGGATGGAGGGCGTTGCCAGAAATTCGATGCCGCTGTCGCGGAGAAACGCGGAGAAACGCGCGTCGGGCGAACGCGTGTCGCGAAAGTCGCTTTGCAGGAGAATGGCGCGGGAGCAATCGGATGACGTGAAGGCGTTGCGCGCGAATTGTAGGGCGGCGCTGATGTCGGTGCCGTTGTTTTTGATGACGGCGTTGGGATGAGCGAGATCGGGAAGCGGTTTGACGCGGGCGGGTTGTTTTGGGTTGGGTTGCGCGAGTTCGTTTGAAGTGGGAAGCGGGGACATGGGGCGTTCGAGCGCGGCGGATTCGCTGAAGACAACGACAGCGGCTTGCGTCGTATTGGGGTCGAGTGCGCTGAGGAGTTCACGGACGCGTTCGGTCTGGGCGTTCAATTCGTAGATGCTGGGGCTGATGTCGGCCGCGACAACGAGTTGGATGTTGCGAGCGGATTGTTGGAATTGCAGGCCGGCGGCAGAGAGGATAGCGCAGAGCCCGGCGAGGGATTGGAGAAGCAGTGCGCGGCGCGGGGCGACGCGGCGTAGTGATGCGTAAGCAACGATCGCGGCGAAGAGCGGCAGAATCCAGAGCAGCGAAAAATAAACGAAATGGAGCTTCAAGGGCTCACCGTGAATGGATAGATTGTAACGGGTTGGTCCTTTGATTTAACGCTCATTTGAAATGGGTTTTTAACGCAAAGACGCATCGGCACGAAGGCGCGAAGAAAAGCATCTTTTTTTGTTTTCATCATCGTGCCTTAGAGCCTTTGCGTCTTTGCATCAGGAACAATTTCAAAAATAAACGCTCGGCCAACGGACTGAACTATTACTATAAATTAAATGCCGCAAAACACTGGGCGTAGCGTCTTGATATATCACGACCGGAATGAAAAGGGAAGCGGCGAGAATAGGATTAGGAAAGTCGAATGGCTAATGTACCGAATGATGGTGGGAAGAAATCGGAGTATGCGGAACGATTGAAGCGGC
>JANXLS010000946.1 GCA_025355035.1 Planctomycetota bacterium
TCTCGCTTTCAAAGGTGGCAGCCTCTACCAGCCCGTCTTCATCGGTGTTCGCGATGACATCGACGCAAATGACTGCACCACCGCTCAACTGAAATTCAAACCAGAAGAAGATGACGACGGCGAATAATCCCGCTGTTGCCCATTCCGAAAACAATTCATTCCAGCCCACACAGAACGCCGCCTGTGTGGGCATTTTCATTTCATGCGAGCCTGTCGCACAAACCCGTTCTTCATTCGCAGCTTGACAGCCGAGTATACTATCGGTCGGGGGCATTTTAGGATAGCGCATGAACTACAATTTCAAGCCGTGTGACCGGAGCCAGATGCTGCTGCTGGCGCCCAGCATCGACGAGTGGTTGCCGGACGGACATCTCGCGCGTTTTATCGTCGACGCTGTCAAACAATTCGACCTCGCCGAGTTCTTGGGCGCGTATCGCAGCGATGGCGTGGGACAGGCCAGCTTCCACCCCGCGCCTGTGATCGGGGTGCTCCTTTATTGGTATTGCAAGGGCGAACGCTCCGCGCGAAAAATAGAAAGCTATTGCCAGGACGATGTCGCCAGCCGCTTCATCATGGCCAACCAGCAACCCGACCACAGCATGTTCTGCCGCTTCCGCGCGCGGCACGAGGCGGCGCTCGAAAAGATCTTTCTCCAGGTGCTGCAACTCTGCCAGAACGCGGGGCTGATCAAACTGGGTTCGGTATCGCTGGATGGCACGAAAATCACCGCGTCCGCCGCGCTGGACGCCAATCGAAAGCTCGACGCGCTGCAAGCTGAAGTTAAAAAGATGCTGGCCGAAGCCAACACGGTTGATGCACAGGAAGATGCCTTGTATGGACCTGGCAAACGCGGCGATGAGTTGCCGCCGGAGTTGCGTAATTCGAAAGACCGTTTGAAGCGATTGCAGGAATGCGCGGCACGTTTGAAAGCGGAACAGGAGGCGGCGCGCACGGCGCAGCAGGACAAGATCGACGCGCGCAAAGAAGCTGAAAGCGCGAGCGG
>JANXLS010000968.1 GCA_025355035.1 Planctomycetota bacterium
GCGATCGCGCCATTTCCAGCGCGCGTTCAAACTGCGGATAAAACTTTTCGCGGTTCTGCGTCTGCGTCCAAAACCACGACTGCATGGTCTCCCAAAATTCCACGTCGCCGTGGGGTTTGACCAGCGTATCGTACAGTTTCTGACCGCGCTCCTTCTGCCCGTCCGAAATCAAATAGCCCGCTTGCAGGATCTGCAAATGCCAACTCTCCGGATTCTTTGCACGCGCTTTTTCGATCGACGCCAGCGACGCCTTGATGTCCCCCGCATTCTTCTGCATGATCGCGAGGCTGTACAAATAATCCGGGTACTGAACCGACTCCTCTTCCATGGCCGCAGCCAGTTCCATGTACCGCACCGCGCCGTGAAAATCCCGCAGCGCGCGCAGACAAAACGCCAGCTCCGTCAACACGAACGGCTGCTGCACACGCGTCGCTTTGACAAACGCCGCCATCAAAAAATCGCGCTCTCTTTTGTGATCGCCCGTCCCGGCAAAATCGTGGGCCAGAAACTGCAACGCGCTCGCAATCAAGCTCGGCGGCTCGCCGTGCGTTCCCGTCGCCAGCAACTCCATCTTGCTCCGAGCCGTCTCCCGCCCACCCGGCAAATTCGCGAGAATCGACAGCCGGTGAAATTCAAAATCCCGCCGCTTCGGCTGAATCTTCAGCGCGCGCTCCAGCAACTCCATCGCTTCTTCTAGTTTGTTCTCGCCCTGCCGATGACCCGCCGCAACCACCATTAGCTCCGAATACGCCTGCTCGCTGCTCGTCGATTTTCCGTAATGAAACGCTTCGATCTCCTCCGGCGACGTCTGATTTTCGCGGCTCAAATAATACGAATCCGGAATCTCAACGCCCTTCGCCGTCGTCTCGATATTTATACGCGTTCTCCCATCGTCCCAACGCGCGAACGCGTGCTGCGGCACCATGACCATGTGGATCGGCAGCTTCAGCGCTTCGCCCACAAGCGCGTACAACGTCGCCGTCGAAAGACAATTCCCCTGCTTGCGCATCAGGCTTGCCGCCAGCGTCGCGTCCCGCCAATACAGATTCGACAGATAGCTGACATTCCGATCCGCCAACAGCACTTTGTTCAGTGCCTCGATCTTCGCGCGCGGAGCCTGCACTTCATCCACGCGCGGCCGAGCGCGTTCGACCAACTCCGTAAACGCAGCGCGCATCGCCGCTACATCCAACTCCGGTTCCTGAACGCGATTGAGTTCCAACACGCGCTCGAAAAGTGACGCGTTTTTAACGGCCAGCGGTGTTTCTTTTTTCGCAACATGTGGCGGAATCGTCGGCGCGTCTTCCGCCTTGACAGCACACACGAAGACGATCAGCAGAAGCACAAGTTGCGCGGCGCGTGTTGGGAATCGCATGTTCATTTCGAAATTTTTCATCAAATCCCCGAAGCTTCTTTTCGTGGTGGTGGCCTTTACGACTTCAATTTGTCCATCACCTTCTTCATGTCTTCCCACACCTGCCGGCGCACTTCTTCCGTATACTGGCGCAGTACGAACGCCGGATGAAACGTCGGCATGACCGGGATGGATTTGTACGAAGCCCACCGTCCGCGCAAAGCCGTGATGCCCGCCTCCGTGTGCAGCAGAGTTTTCGCTGCGGGCCCGCCCAGCGCGACAATCACCTTCGGAGCGACCAAATCAATCTGCTCAGCCAGAAACGGCAGACATGCCCCGATCTCATCCGGCAACGGCGTCCGATTTCCCGGCGGACGGCACTTCACGACGTTGCAAATGTAAACATCCTCGCGCTTCAACTGCATCGCCACGATGATCTTGTCCAACAACTGCCCTGCTTTCCCAACAAACGGCAACCCCTGCAAATCTTCATCCTGCCCCGGCCCTTCGCCGACGAACAGCAACTGAGCGTTCCGGTTCCCCGTCCCGAAAACGACGTTCGTCCGCGCCTGATGCAGCACGCAACTCACACACGCCAAAGCGCGCTTCTCCAACGCGTCCCAACGCGCCACCTTGTCCGCGTTCGCAATCGGAAAAACGGATGTGTTTTCGATCGGCACAGATCGAACAACTGGAGCCGCAGCAGTCGGCATCGTCCGCGCAAGTTGCACCGTCGGGATCTGCATGACAGGACGAGTCGAATCAGCAGGCGTCGTGACCTGAACCGGAGTCGCGATTTTCACGCGCGGAAGAAATTCGATACCCAACGATTGCTCGAAACGAACCCGCTCCAGCACCCGGCGACGGACGCTCGCAGGGTCCATGCTCTCGATCTCCGCAGGCGCTTCGTCCATGAAATTCCTCGTAACTCCAATACCTCGGCACTCGGCACTCGCCTTTAACCCCTACTTTTGCTCTTTCGTCTCGATCAAATCGCGCTTCGATTTTCCCCACTCCGGTACTGACATCGCCACCAGCGCGGCCAGCCAGACCACCCACAGCCCCAAAATGATCCACGGCGTGGGGCCCAAAGGCTTGCGTTCGGACGGCGTCGGCGTTTCCATAGCAGTGTCCATAATTATCGTCCGAAGATCGTCCCGCCCGGCGTGATCGGCATCGCCGGAGCGTCCTCGTAATTCCGAGCCTTGCCGGTCAACCGGATCGGCCGTGGGAGTTTCTCACCGCGTTTGTACCGCGCCAACATGTCGCGCGCCTGCTGCTTCAACCCCGGCCCATCTTCGATCTTCTCGACCTCGAGTGCGGTGATCCGAAAAGGAGCTGCACCCTCTTCGATCACGATCCAATCCTTGCCATCCGGAATGATCCGCCCAGTGTAAACCTGTCCGTCCTTCGCCGTCAACGATCGCGACGAATTCATGCGTTCGTCCCGCACCCCCAAACGCGTCGCACGGCTGAACGAATCCAACGCATCCGAGCACATCGCCTCGCTCGCCTTCAACGCCGTCAACGCGCGCCCCAACCCAAAATGCGCCGCTCCGTTTTCAGCGTCTAACGCGATCACTTTCCGAAACACGCCCGCCGCTTCTTCCCACTGCCCCAACTCCAGCAGCACCGATCCGCGCAAGCTCAGCGTCGCGATGTCGTTCGGATTGTACAGCGCCGCTGCGTCCAGCATCGTCCGAGTCATCGTGAATCGGTGCAGTTGCAATTCGCACATCGCCATTTCAAAATACGGCCGCGCGAACTTCGGATAGCACGCAATTCCCGCCTGCAACGAATTCTCCGCCGATTGAAACAGCGCGTACCCCGCCGTCTCCTCCGCATCCTTCACTTTGATTTCGTTGAAACGCAATTTCGTCAACGCCGTCACAAAATCCGGATCGCGCAACGCCTGGCTTTTCGCCGATGCCGCGTGCGTCGTAAAATTCAACGCGTCCGCAAAATTGTGCCGGTCGCTCTTGGGCTGAACGAGCGGTGCCAGATGCGCCGCGCGGCGCGCCGTGTTGGTTTTCGCGTACTCTTCCGCCAGCTTCGCGTGATCGTCCTCGCTCTCCTGGAATTCGTCCGAACGATCGTCAAGCCGCGCCATTGCCATGCGCGCGCTCTCCGCCGTTTCGCCCCCGGAAGCAAAACCGTCCCGGCACGCCGTTTCCGCCTGTCGATACAATTTCAACGCCTCG
This sequence comes from Planctomycetota bacterium, assembly GCA_025355035.1. Taxonomy (GTDB): domain Bacteria; phylum Planctomycetota; class SZUA-567; order H5-PLA8; family H5-PLA8; genus JANXLS01. The sequence goes on from JANXLS010000968.1 coordinate 3,556, forward strand.
TCGTACCACCCCTGTTCTTCCTTGGCCAGCGCAAGCGTGTACAATCCCAGCCCCAAAATGTCCCGTCGTTCCTGCGGAAAATCAACAACCTGCGGCGTCTTCGGCTCGCTCCGATCCCACGGCTCCAGCAGCGTAATAACATCCGCAAAACTGCCCACCGCACACAATGCCACGCCCAACGAAACGCGATTGCGCGGGTCGTTCGGATACCGATTCATCGCCGCGCGATAGTACGACAACGCCTGGCTCGTCTCCCCCGCGCGCTCCACAATCCCGCCCAGCATCCGCAGCAAATCCGCTTTCTCCGCGTCCGAAAACGCCAGTTCCGCGCGCAACCCGCAATGCTCCGGCGAAATCGGTTGCTCCGGCGGAGCCATGCGTGGGCCGATGTGCCGTCCCGTCGCTTCCTCGTGCCAATAACGCCGGGCGTCCCGCCAAAACGGAACCGGCTCCGGTGCGCTCGCCCACGCTTCTT
>JANXLS010000978.1 GCA_025355035.1 Planctomycetota bacterium
TCGATCGCGCAGCTGGGCCGACCGGCAACGGCCTGTGCAAATACGTCGTCTTCAACGCCATCCCGCCCGGCACAAAAGAAGCCCTCGTCCGATTCTCCGGTCAACAACGCAACACCACGATGATCTCCAGTTTCCGTATCGACGCCGATTACAAAGAACCCAACGGTGGCTTCAAGCTCGTCAAAATCACATACGAGTGGCGCGAAGACGGCAGAGAAAAGAAGGACATTCATATTGCTAAAACACCACGTGACACGTATACGATTCACTGCAAGGCGAAGCCAGAGATGAATAGCATCACATTGGAATTAGATGAACCGCAACCGTAAGGAAGCGGCTCTTAAAGTGAGACGCTAAACTATGAAAACGATCCAAGAAATTAAAGAGGCCATCGAGACGTTGACTCCAGATGATTTAAAACGTCTGAGCGACTGGTTTTGCTCTTTTTAAAATTCCGCTTTTGATCGGCAGATAGCCGCCGACTCAGCGTCAGGCACTCTTGAATTTTTGATTGAGGAATTGAACGACGGTATTGCGCTCGGACGAACCAAAGCGTTGCACGAAGTCGTAAAAGCGTGAGGTCGTAAAGTGAATTTGTGCATTTACGTCTTGGCGTTAGAAAGAGGCGCGTGAAGTTCGCCAAGAATCTTTTCCCGCGCCGCTTCTTGACATGCGCCCGCCGCTCGCTAAAAAGGTTCTATGGAAGCATTATTTGTCACACAACTAGCGATTTCCGTTTTTGGTTTTTGCTTCCTGTTCTCTGGGTGATGCCGTCGTTTGCGCAGCCGGAAACCAGGAACCCAAACGAAACCTTTAGTTGGAGTGCACCGCATGAGCAACACCGGCGCCAAAAGCAGCGCTTACGATCGAGACCCGCGTTTTGTCGGGATGGGCGTCACGTTTGACGATGTGCTGCTTCTGCCGTCAAAGAGCGACGTCGTCCCCGCCGAAGTCGACACGTCTTCTCAAATTACCAATAAGATTCGCCTGCACATCCCGATTCTGTCATCGGCTATGGACACGGTCACTGAAAGCCGGTTGGCCATTGCCATCGCTCAAGAAGGTGGCCTCGGAGTCATTCATCGCAATCTGAAGCCGGAAGACCAGGCGCGCGAAGTCTCCAAAGTCAAACGCAGCGCCTCGGGCATCATCACCGGTGCTGTCACGCTGACGCCCGATCACACCATCGCCGAAGCCAAGACGCTGATGGCCAGTCAGAACATTTCCGGCATTCCCATCGTCGAGCACGAACCCAATGATCCGCCAGGCGTCGCCCGCAAGAACGGAAAAGTTGTCGGCATCCTGACCAAGCGCGATCTCCGTTTCCAGGTCAACAACGTCGCGCGCATCAAGGAAGTGATGACGACGAACCTCGTCACCGCCAAGCCCAGCACCACGCTGGAAGAAGCGCAGACGATCCTGCACAAAAACAAAGTCGAGAAACTGCTGCTCGTCGATGAAAACGGTCGCTTGGCTGGCTTGATTACCATCAAAGATATCGACAAAACACTACGCTACCCGCATGCCTGCCGCGATGATCGCGGCCGCCTGCGCGTCGGTGCCGCCGTTGGAACACACGACGAAGCACGCATCGAATTGCTGATCAAATCCGGCGTCGATGTGCTGATCGCCGACACCGCGCACGGGCATTCGATGCGCGTGCTGGAAACAGTCAAGTGGATCAAGCGCAATTATCCGAACACCGAAGTGATCGCCGGAAACATCGCAACCGCCGACGGCGCGCGCGAATTGGCGGATGCGGGTGCAGACGCAGTTAAAGCGGGTGTTGGACCGGGATCCATCTGTACGACCCGTATTGTCTCCGGCGTCGGCGTTCCGCAGATCACGGCGGTGCTCGAAGCGCTCGAAGGGCTGCAAGGCACGAACTGCCGTTTGATCTCCGACGGCGGCATCAAATATTCTGGTGACATCGTCAAAGCGCTGGCCGCCGGAGCCAGCGCCGTGATGATCGGCAGTCTTTTCGCCGGCACCGATGAATCGCCCGGCCAAGTGGTCCTCTATAAGGGGCGGCAATACAAAGCCTACCGCGGCATGGGATCGATCGGTGCGATGATGGCCGGTGGTGCCAACCGTTACGGGCAGGACGGCGCTCCCGCCGAAAAACTCGTCCCTGAAGGCATCGAAGGCCGCGTCGCCTACACCGGCCCTTTGAACGCATTTCTCTACCAGCTCGTCGGCGGCCTTCGCGCCGGCATGGGCTACCTCGGCGCTCATACCATGGAAGAACTCCCGAAGCACGCCCGTTTCATCCGCCAGACCGCCGCCGGTCTGCGCGAAAGCCACCCGCACGACATCCACATCACAACCGAAGCGCCGAATTACAAAGTGGACGAAGGGCAGTATGATTGAGCGGCTGATGCGGGATTTGATTTGCAACGATTGTGATCCGTTTTTTGTCCAGCAGGGACAGAATGAAATTAGCCCAGCACGTCAGTGCTGGGGCGAGTAGGATTGTCCGTTTCAAAATCGCAGGAATCATAAACGAAATGCACGAAACTGTTTTCATTGTCGACTTCGGAGCACAATACGCGCAACTGATTGCGCGCCGCGTTCGCGAGGCTCACGTCTTCTCGAAGATCGTTCCGTTCCACCGCGCGCTCGAAGCCGCAAAGGCCGAACGCCCCAAAGCGATCATCTTCTCCGGCGGTCCGGCTTCCGTCTACGCCGAGAAAGCGCCGCGCATCGAATCTGAGATTTTCACGCTCGGCATCCCGATTCTCGGCATCTGCTACGGCGTCCAAATCACCGCTTTCACACTGGGCGGAACCGTCGAAAAGCAATCGCGCAAGGAATACGGAAGCGCAATCATCGACGTCGTCAATGAACGCGGTCTGTTCGAAGGCGTTGGCAATCGAACCGACGTCTGGATGAGTCACGGGGACGCATTGACTGCGCCGCCGCCCGGCTTCGAAATTCTCGCCAGTACGCCGAGCTGTCCGCTTGCAGCAATCGGCGATCCGTTGCGAAAAATCTACGGCGTCCAGTTTCACCCCGAAGTGACGCACACGCCGAAAGGGCGACAAATTCTTCGCAACTTCCTGTATCAGATTGCCGAATGCAAAGGCGACTGGCACATGACGGATTTCATCAGTTCGAAAATCGAAAGCATCCGCCAGCGTGTCGGCAACGAACGAGTCATTCTCGGGCTGAGCGGCGGAGTCGATTCGTCTGTTGCAGCCGTGCTTATCCACGCAGCCATCGGCGATAAACTGCAGTGCATTTTTGTCGACAACGGCTTGTGCCGCAAGAATGAAGGTAAGCGCGTTGAGACAACGTTCAACGGCCACTTCAAGATTCCGTTGTGGTGCGTCGATGCGTCAACGCGTTTCCTCGAAGCGCTGAAAGGCGTCACCGATCCGGAGCAGAAACGCAAGATCATCGGACGCGAGTTTGTTCGTGTTTTTGAAGCGAAATCGCGTGAAGTTCAGGGCGCACGGTTCCTCGCGCAGGGCACTCTGTACCCTGACGTGATTGAATCCGTCTCCGCACATGGCGGCCCGACGGCGGTCATCAAGAGCCATCACAACGTCGGTGGGTTGCCGGACGATCTGGCGCTCGAACTGCTCGAACCTTTCCGCGCGCTATTCAAAGACGAAGTCCGCCAGATCGGCACGGAGTTAGGCGTCCCGAACGAAATCGTCTGGCGCCAACCGTTCCCCGGCCCGGGCCTCGCCGTCCGCATCATCGGCCCCGTCGACGTGTCGCGCATCAAACTGGTCCAGGACGCTGACGAAATCGTTCAAGAAGAAATTGAAGCGGCGAACATCAAACTCTGGCAATCGTTCGCGGTGCTCCTGCCCGTGCGTAGCGTGGGTGTGCTCGGCGACGAGCGCGCCTACGGCGAAGTGATCTGTCTGCGCGCCGTGGAATCAACCGACGGAATGACCGCCGACTGGGCGAAACTGCCGTATGAAGTGCTCGCCAAAATCTCAAGCCGCATCGTCAATGAAGTTCCCGGCATCAATCGCGTTGTTTATGACATCAGCCAGAAACCGCCGGCGACAATTGAGTGGGAGTGAACGAATCACGTAGGACGGGCCGTCAGCCCGTCCTACATTCGACGACTTCTACTTCTTCTCTTCTTTTTTCCCAACAACAATCTTCGACGCCACGCGAGCTTCGCCGTCTTTGGCATAATCCACCGTCACACTTGCGCCGACTTCAATATCCGCGAGCTTGATTTCCTTGTCGCCGAAAGTGATCTTCGTGATGTCCGTCGCGGTGAACGTCAATTCGCGCTGTACCATCACGACGATCTGTTTGGCTGCCGCGTCCACTTTTTTGACGGTGCCGGTTTTGGTCTGCGATTCGGCGCTGAATGCGCACCAACTGAAACACAACACGACAATTGCCAGAACAGCAGAATTAAATTTCATAACGCTGGCTCCTTGATAAAAGTTTTAGAACATCAATGCGAGATGAACGTTCGTACACCGGAGTTGCCTTATGGCGGCGAAGTGATTTATAGGGATGGAAAGAGGGGATAAAAAAACAGGACGGGTTTTAACCCGTCCTGCGTGTTGCGATTATTGATAATGTGGACGGGCTGGGGGCCGTCCTACTTGTATTAAAGTTTGAATCCAGCGGCTGTCGTGTCTTTCAGGAACTGCTTGACGGTGTCGAGCGAGAGTTCGGTCAGGTTCGTGCCGACCATTTTCAGCTTCTTCAGGATGTCGTGTGGGACGGTGATAATTTTGCAACCGACCGCGTCGGCCTGGAAAATGTTCAGCAATTCGCGCGTGCTGGCCCAGAGCAATTCGGCTTGGGGCTGGGAGGCGCAAATCGCGGCGCATTCCTTCATCAACGGAATCGGATCGACGCCCGTGTCGGCTACACGGCCGGCGAAGACGGAAACGATGCTGGGCGCGCCACCCTTGAGCGCGTCGACGACGCCTTTGACCTGCTCGACTGTCATCAATGCGGTGACGTTCAGGTTGACGCCTTCGTTCGTCAATTTCTTGACGAGCGGCAGGCAGCTTTCCTGCTTCGAATTCGTGATCGGAATCTTAACGTTAACGTTTTTACCCCACGTCTTGATTTCAGACGCCTGGCGTTCCATTTCAGCGATGTCGTCGGAGAACACTTCGAACGAAATCGACAGATCGGTGATGTGGCTGGCAATGTCTTTTGCGAACGCGCGATAATCTTTGATGCCCGCTTTGTTCATCAGCGAGGGATTGGTGGTGAAACCCTTGACGACCTTTTCGCGGTAAAGGGCAAGCATGCCCTCTTTTTCCGCTCCGTCCGCATACAACTTGACCTTCAAATCGCTCAATGACGGCATGTGCTGCTCCTCTTGAAAAGATTGGCCCGTGAAAAAGATCAGAATCAACAACATAGCAAAGCAGGCGAACAGAATCAACTGCAATTAGCATTCTTTAAAATGCGAATCCAGCACCTGTTGGCGGAGCTAGAATCTGGTCATTAAAAACGAGCGCGATGCGTATAACAGTTTCGAAAGAAAAGCCGATTTCACATTTACATAATCGGAAATGGCGATTAGCCTACTCATCTGTGTCATTCCGCGTTTTGTGGGTAGAGTGTTTTTAAACATGCAGATCCTTTATTGCGACGATTGCGGTACGCGAGTTGATGAGACGGAAGCGGTCAATCTGGGGAGCAAAACCTACTGTCCCAATTGCGCCTGCAAACACGCCCCCGCTGAGCGTAGTGGTGTGACGGCGGCTGTTCCTCTTTCTTCGCGATCCACGCGCAAGCAACCCCAAACAAAAACAACGCCCATGCGTGGCTCGACCTCCGCTGGAGGAATCACGGGCGGGTATAAACCCGTTTCAGTACCGGGCAACATTCGCACGGAAAAAGTCTCCAACAACGCGATTCATCCCCAGCCCACACACTTGGCTGTTTTCTATCAATGGGCCGCGCAAAATAAACCGGTCGCGATTGCCGTTGGCGTTTGTACCGTGGTGATCGTTTTCGCGATCCTATGGAAAATGACGGGTAAAAACGATTCGTCGCGGAATGTTGTCACAAATCCGAAAATCACAACTGTTATCGCGCCGACAGTTGCTACCGCTCCAACCCCGTCCGTTGCGCCCGCGCTGACGCAGGCACCCAGCACGATCGCGGCCATCACCAAAGTGCCTGATGTTGATCCGCGTGCCGACAAAGCCATGCGCGATTGGAAAGCCATCAAGGAATTGGCAGACAGTGGAAAAGCCAATCCGTACGATATTCGCAAGCGTCTCGACGCCTTTATGGAGCCGTTTTGGATTCGAAAAACCGACTTGGGAATCGAAGCGGCAAAATTGCTCGAGAAATACAAAGGCGAAAAACGTCCGGCAGATAAAGCTGATGGCGCGGTTCCCGGAGTGACGGCGGCTATAGCACTGTCAAAAGATTTCATGACCGATGTGAATCCGATTGAAGTGAAGACCCTTAAGGAAATCAATTTTCCAAACCTCGGGGCGCTGAAGGCGAATTTTGGGCGGGACGAGAATTTCTGCGCCAAAATCACGGGTTTTATCGAAGTTCCAACCGAGGGCAAATACGCTTTATTCATCACGTCCGACGACGGTTCGATGCTCTACATCGGAGACAATTTGCTCGTCGACAACAATGGCTCTCACGCCATGACCGAGCGGGATGGTTCGGTCGAATTGAAACCGGGCAAGCATCGATTTCGTCTGGATTACTACAATGGCATGGGCGAGGGAGGTTTGATTTTCAGTTGGTCCGGTCCGAACATCACCAAACAAGTCGTCCCCGCTTCCGCCCTGTCGTCGATCCCGAAGAAATAGCACGGATCGAACCGACATCTATCCTCAATCCAGGAGTTTTAAATCTCATGAAAGCAGCGCTAGTGCTTCCCGCGCGACTGGCCTCGACACGCCTGCCCAATAAACTGCTCTTGAATCGTTCCGGCAAGACAGTCCTCGAGCACACTATCGATCGCGCGCGCGAAGCGCTTGAATTGTCAAATGGATTGATCACGCGCATTCTCGTCGCCGCCGATGACGAGAAATTGATCAAAGCAGCTCGGCAGGGCGGGGCGGATGCGGTGATGACACGTGCCGATTGCGCGAGCGGCACCGACCGCATTGCAGAAGCAGCCGAAAAACTCAGCGAAGAACTCATCGTCAACCTCCAATCCGACGAGCCCGAAATCGATCCCGCCAACGTCGTGCTTGCCGCACGCTTGCTTGTCGAATCCAGGGAAAACGCACCGATGTCAACGCTCGCCGTGCCGATCTATGACGAAGAAAAGTTCCTCAAATCCAGTGTTGTCAAAGTCGTCCTCAGCAGCACGGGAAATGCACTCTATTTCAGCCGCGCTCCGATCCCGCATGTTCGAGACTCAGCAGACAACGCACTATGGAGTGCAAAGGGTCGCCGCATCTTCGGCTACCACCACCTCGGTTTGTACGCCTACCGACGAGCGTTCCTCATGGGTTATAAGAATCTGCCGCCATCGATGCTCGAGAAGCTCGAGAAGCTTGAACAACTTCGAGCGCTCGAAGCGGGACATGTCATCAAAGTCGGAATCGCCAGTTCCAATCCGCCGGGCATTGACACGGCAGAGGAATATGAGGCGTTTTTGG
>JANXLS010000979.1 GCA_025355035.1 Planctomycetota bacterium
GTTGACTGAGGAAACGCGCGCGTTTCAAGCGCCGCTGGAATTGCCGGAAGCATTTGAAAAAGCGGTGCTTGATGCCGACGCAATCGCGGACAATCGTTTCCGCGACGCAAGCCGGGTGGGCCAGCACGAAGATCGGATCAAGCGCATTGAAACCGCTCGCTGCGACCGCGCCAAACTGGCCGCCGAAAAACAAAAGCGCGAATCCGAATTGGAGCAGTTTCGTGCGGAATGGCGCGAACGCTGGGAACCGCTGCGCGTCAATCCCGGCTCCGTCGCCGAGATGCGCGATTGGGTCGTCCAGCAAAACGATCTCGCCCAGCGCTATACCCAGTTGAAAGCGCACGAACGCGATTGCAAAGCGCTAACCGTATCGATTAGTCAATGCAAACAGTCGATATCCGACGCACTCAAGACAAATGAAACTGGCCCCGTTCCTGCCAACCTTGAATTGGACGGACTGCTGGACCACGCGCGGCGCTTCTGCAAGCAACAGGAAACGCTCGCCCAAAAACGCAAAGCGCTCGAGGACGCCATCGACGTAACACTCAAGAACTGGCGCAAAAAAATCACGTTGCGCGATCGCGCTGAAACCGCGCTTAAAGAATGGAAAGAGAATTGGGCGGACGCTGTGGCCGCGCTGGGTCTGCGCCCTGACGCCATGGTTCAGGAAGCGCAGGAACTGCTCGCGAAGTTGCAGGATTTGTTCGGCAGACTCGACCCGATTCCGGAATCCGGAAAGCGCATTGCCGACATTTCGAAGTTCATCGATTTGTTCGAAGTCGACACCGCAAACCTTGTCGCGCAGCTCGACTCCGCGCTCGGCGGTCTTCATCCTGATCAGGCCATTGAAGCTCTTAGTGATCGTTTGAACAAAGCGCGCGGCGCTCACTCGCGGCGCGAACAGTTGCTCAAACAGAGTGGCGAAGCTGCTCGAAAAATCGAACGTGCGGAGAGCGAAATCGTGTCGCTTAAAACGCGTTTGGAGGCGATGTGCGTGACGGCCGAATGCGGCGAACCTGCCGAGTTGGATGCCGTCGAGCGCCGCTTCGAGAAACAGAGTGTGCTGCAGGCGAAAATCGACGAATTGAAGCGGGCGATTTTTAACGCAGGCGACAACTGGAAATTAAGCGCGCTGCTGGCGGAAATTGAAGACGTGAACGCCGACGAATTGGACGCGGAGTACGAACAAACGGTGGAGGGCCTTGCCGATCGCGACGCAGAATTTCATGCCGTGCATGAAACACTTGCGCGTTTGAAATCCGAACGCGAGGCGATGGATGGCAAAGCCAGTGCGGCCGAAGCGGCGTCTCAAGCGCAGCATATTCTCGCCCGGATTCGCGACGAGACCGAACAGTACGTGCGGTTGCGCGCGGCGGCGGAGATTCTTAAGCGCGAAATTGAGCGCTATCGGGACGAGAATCAGGGGCCGTTGCTGGGACATGCCAGCACGATTTTCGCGAAACTGACGCTCGGAAATTTCAGCGGCGTCCGCGCGGATCTGGACGAACGCGGCCAGAACGCACTGTATGGCATTCGTAAAAACGGGCAACCCTTGGGCGTCGAAGGCATGAGCGACGGGACACGCGATCAACTTTACCTGGCGTTGCGCCTCGCGTTTCTGCCGTTGTATTTAGAGAAGGAAGAGAACGAGCCGCTGCCGTTTGTGATCGACGACGTGCTGATTAATTTCGACGACATCCGCTGTGCGGCGGCGTTCAAATACCTCTACGAAATCGCGGCCCGCGTTCAGGTGATTGTGTTCACCCATCACAAACACATCGTCGATCTCGCCAACGCAGCGCTTCCCGGCGCGACGTGTCAGAAGGAAGCAAGCGGGACGCTGGAAGTGTACTCGTTTGGAAACGCATGAATCGTACCGCCCCTTGCGGTCGCGGTTTCTGTCATTCCTTAAACGTCCAAATCGGTCACTTCCAAGGCGTGCTGTTCGATGAATTCTTTACGCGCGGAGACCACGTCGCCCATTAGAATTTTGAACATATCGTCGGCCGCGTAAGCGTCTTCGAGTCGGATGCGCTTCAGCGTTCGCTTCGCCGGGTCCATGGTCGTTTCCCAGAGCTGCTCGTGATTCATTTCGCCCAGCCCTTTATAGCGCTGAACCTCGATGCCCTTTTTGCCGCTTTCGCGAACTTTTTCGAGCAACGCCGCCAGCGATGCGGCGGGCGTCTCGACGTTCTTGTCGTCGATCACTTTGAACTTGTATCCGGACTCCGCGCGATAGCCCAGATAATCCTGACGCGTAAATCCGCACGCTTGAATTTCGGCGAAGCATTCGCTTAATCCCGCCGCTTCGTTCAAGTGCCGCTTCTCAACGCCGAGGCCTGAAGCAATCAACGTGGCCTGCCCCGCGACTGCATCGTCAACACCGCCGACTTCGTCGCAACTTTCTTCGCCTTCGGATTTTACTTTCGCTTTCTTTGGCGCGCCGTCTTCGGCGTTTTCCTCCGCATTCTTCGCGAGCAAATCGTCGACTTTCGCCATGCGGAAATTCTCGGCTTCCCCTTCAGTCAGAAAGAAACCTTCTTCCGTCCCAACGACAACATGCCACTCCGGGAACTTGCCATCCTGATCGAGCCGGATGAAATCTTCAAAGATGATGCCCTTGCGCTTGAGGTTGTTTCGCAATCCTTCAAGCCGAACAAGCGGCTTTAGCAAGCGCTCCAAATCCGGCCCTTCGATCTGCGCAACGCGGCCGTTGACTTCGATGCGCGTGCCTTTCATGCCCAGTTTCAGAAGCGTCGTGTTCATTTCATCGACGCTGTGAACATACTCGCTGGCCTTGCCGCGCGTGACGCGGAACAGCGGCGGTTGCGCGCAGTACACGCGGCCCTGTTCCAGCAGCGCGGACATTTGGCGATAGAAGAAAGTGAGCAGCAACGTGCGGATGTGCGAACCGTCAACGTCGGCGTCGGTCATGATGATGATTTTGCCGTAGCGCAATTTTTCGATGTTGAATTCGTCCCCGATGTTCGCGCCTATGGCCTGGATCAGCGTGAAGATTTCGGCATTTGCGAGCATCTTGTCGGCGCGGGCTTTTTCGACGTTCAATACTTTCCCGCGCAGCGGCAGAATCGCCTGATACTTTCGGTCGCGGCCGCTCTTCGCCGATCCGCCTGCGGAGTCGCCTTCGACGAGGTACAGCTCTGTTTCTTCTGTGTCGCGCGATTGGCAGTCGGCCAGTTTGCCGGGCAATCCGCCGCCCGAGAACGCACCTTTGCGCCGGGCGAGATCGCGCGCTTTTTTCGCGGCTTCACGCGCGACGGCGGCGGCGTTCGCCTTTTTACAAATGACCGTCGCGACTTTCGGATTGGTTTCGCAGACTTCTTCGAGTTTCTGTCCCAACAAACTGTTGACGAGACCTTCGACTTCGGCGTTGCAAAGTCGGAATTTGTTCTGCGAATCGTACTGCGGTTCGGGAATCTTCACCGAAATGATCGCCGTCAATCCTTCGCGCAAATCTTCGCCGGAGACGTCGATGTCTTTCTCCGAAAGATTGTTGTTCTTCATGTAGTTCTTGAAGACGCGCGTCACCGCTGTTTTGAAACCCGAGAGATGCGTTCCGCCACCGGGCGTGTTGATGTTGTTGGCGAAGCAGAAAATCTTTTCATCGTACCCGTCGTTGTATTGGAACGCGACTTCGACCGCGATATCCTGTGCTTCCGCGCGGCAGAAAATCACG
>JANXLS010000590.1 GCA_025355035.1 Planctomycetota bacterium
GTCGCTGATTGATCGCGCGGCGATGCCGGAATACATGGGCAAGCTAAGTGAACAGAATTGGAAGAATCGGCAGGTCATGCAAAAGGAGGAGGACTATTGCGGGCCTCGAACGTGTATGGCTGCTGCGAAGTGGTTGGATGCTAATGCCCAGTCGGGGGATTGGTTTTTACAGGTGGAATTATTTGATCCGCATGAGCCGTTTACCTGTACAGATAAATACCGGGAGATGTATGGCGATAAGTGGGACGGACCGTTGTTTGATTGGCCGGCGTATGAGCGCGTGAGCGAGTCGAAGGAAGCGGTTGAGCATATCAAGAAGTGCTATGCCGGGCTACTGACGATGACGGATCATTGGCTGGGTAAGATATTTTCTAAATTAGATGAATTGGATTTATGGAAGGATACTTTGGTCGTCTTCACGACGGATCATGGGACGCTGCTGGCTGAGCATGATTATTGGATGAAGAATTACATGCCAATGTACAACGAGATCGCTCGGATCCCGTTGCTGGTGCATCTGCCTGGCGGACAAAAGGGCGGGTCGCGCGTTTCGGCGATGTCGCAGGCGATTGATATCATGCCGACGATTTTGGACTTTCATGGGTGTGAGTTGCCACCGCATGTGCATGGGAAATCGCTGCGACCGGCGTTTAGCGGTAGTGGAATTCGGCGCGATGGTTTGTTTGGTTACTTTGGCAAGGCAATTAATATCACCGATGGTCGGCGTGTGTATTTCCGCAATCCCATTAATGAAGATTGCGGGCCGTTGTTTGAATACACAGCAATGCCGATTGCAGGGATGCGGAAGTGGTATCCGCGTGAGAATTATGCGAAGTGGGAGATGGGGCGATACTTTGGGCACACGTACAACATGCCGATGTATAAGATACCGGCGACAGCGACTGTCCCCGTGTCGCCACCGGGCGAGCCGAGTTTTGTGGGACGGCATCAGGTGTTCGATATTGTCAGCGATCCACGGCAGTTGAAGCCGCTTAACGATCCGAAATTGGAGGCTCATTTTGCGCAGCGGATTGTGGAGAATCTGAAAGCGTATGGAGCTCCGGAAGAGCAATTTGCAAGGTTGGGTTTGTAGTTGCATGGAACAAGGAATCGTTCGCGTTGATGCATACAATTACTTTCGAACGAATCGGCCGGCTGCGAGCAACAATCGACGTTGGAATGTGATTAAATAGGCATCGGGCCATTCATGGACTTTACCTCAAAAACGCGCATCGTCGACGCGCGCAACACGCTGTTGGACTTGAACGATGCCGATTGGCGCAACTTGGGATTCACGGACCCTATCCGCGCGCATGCCTTGTTCGACGCCCTGCGCCAGCGCGACGATTGCAGCGAACTCTCGTCCCAACAATGGAAGACTGTCGTCCGCGCATTGTCGCTTAGTTGCGATCCCGATCGCGCAATGTGGATGTTCGAAAGTTGGGTCGACGCGGGTGGAGCAGGTCTCACGCCAACCTGGTTCGAACCGCAATTCCTGGAAGCCCTCTTCGCGTTGTTCTCCGCCACGCCAGCCCTTTCGAGCTACTTCTTGCGTTTTCCCCACCGAACGCAGCCCGTTTTGCAAACTGTTTTGTCGCGACAAGTCGTGGGTGGTAAAGCCTGGGGATGGTTGCTTTCCGAACGCATGAAACTCGCCGCTTCGCACACCGAACGTCTGGCGACATTGCGACGCATGCGCGTTGAATTCATGCTCCAGATAGCAACGCTCGACCTGCTCCAGCTCGCGCTGCTGAATTCAACCGTCCGAGCGCTCAGCGAACTGGCCGACGCCTGCATCGAAGCCGCGCTGAAAATCGCTGAAGAAAACGTCCGCACGCGCATCGGCACTCTGCCCGCACCGCATCTTCAAGGCGGCAGCGGCGCCCCAACGCAACCCTTGCCCCTTGCCGTCTTCGCGCTCGGCAAATTGGGCGGAGAAGAATTGAATTACAGCTCCGACATCGACCTCGTTTTCATGCACCGCGCCGAAGGTGAAACGCACGGCGGCGCCCGTTCCGTCAGCGCTCACGCCTACGTCACCGCGATCGTCGAAGAGTTGATCGCCGCGCTGGACAAAGTGACCGAAGACGGCCGCGTCTACCGTGTGGACGTTCGACTCCGCCCGCACGGCAGCGTCGGCGCTTTGATCCGCAGTTTCGACGAGACCATCAATTATTTCCAAACCGAGGGACGCACCTGGGAACGCCAAGCCTGGCTCAAAGCCCGCGCGGTCGCAGGCGACGTGAAGCTGGGCAACGACATGCTCGACAAGCTTCAAACATTCGTCTTCCGCCGCTTCCTCAGCAACGACGCGATCGTCGACATGAAGGCATTGAAGCGCCAGATCGAGCAGGGCGTAGCCAAACGCGGCGAAAGCGAAGACGAAGTAAAACTTGGTCGCGGCGGCATTCGCGACATTGAGTTTACCGTGCAGTTCATGCAACTCCTCTATGGCAGCGAGCACCCTGGCGTTCGAACAGGCAACACGCTCGGCGCGCTCTTTCTTCTGCGGCGCGAAGGACTGATCCTC
>JANXLS010001118.1 GCA_025355035.1 Planctomycetota bacterium
GTGCCGGGGGTGGGCAAGACGATGCTGGCGCGGGCGCTGGCGAAGTCGATCGATTGTTCGTTCAAGCGCATCCAATTCACGCCGGATCTGCTGCCTTCGGATGTCGTGGGCGTGTCGATCTTCGATCAGAAAAACAACGAATTCAAATTCCATCCGGGGCCTCTGTTCGCAAACATTATTCTTGCAGATGAAATCAACCGCACGACGCCGCGAACGCAGTCTGCGCTGCTTGAAGCGATGAACGATTTTCAGATTTCGGTGGACGGTTACACGCACGCGCTGCCCAATCCGTTTATGGTGCTGGCGACGCAGAATCCGATTGAATATTCGGGCACGTACACGTTACCGGAAGCGCAGCTCGATCGATTTTTGTTGCGGGTTTCGATCGGCTATCCGGACCGTGAGAGCGAGCGGATGATGATCAAATCGCAGCGGCTTGCGCATCCGATCGAGGCGTTGTCGCCGGTGGTGACGGCTCAGGAAATCATGCAACTTCAAGAGCAGGTTCGGCAGGTGGCGCTGGACGATGCGCTGGTCGATTACACGCTGGAAATCGCCGCTCGAACGCGCAACCACAAGAATCTGTCATTGGGCGTTTCACCGCGCGGGTGTTTGATGCTGTGCCGCGCGGCTCAGGCGCTGGCATTGCTTGAAGACCGCACGTATTGCGTCCCGGACGACATCAAACGCCTGGCCTCGCCGGTGCTGGCTCACCGCGTCATTGAAAAAGGGCGCGATGCCGGGGCGAGTCGAAAGGACAGCGATGCGATATTGATGGAAATTTTGGATGAAGTACCGGTGCCAATTTAACGGCTCGTTATTCCCTTTCCGATAGACGTAACGCTCCCAGCGAGGCACAAAGGAACGGCAGGTAGTTTTTCCATTCGTTTGCTTGGTTCACCGCTCGCGACATTTTTTTATTGCCTGCACACAGCTAAAGCATCACGCTCTCCCCTCACCCCGCGCATCCCTTTTCGAACTGGTGGCATGCGTTGGCATTCTCTCCAACAGGAGAGGGGAACGGCGCAGGTCAAAACGCATATTGCGAACGGAAGGTTTGGGCGGACTTGGCGCAGTGTTTGATTTTGTCGAGATCGATTCCGGTGGTGAAACCGTGGTGCTCCAAACGCGCTGCGAGTTTTTCGGAGGGAATGTTGGCAATCAGCGTGTCGTGGGCGAAGGGGCAGCCGCCGAGTCCGCCGACAGCGCAGTCGAAACGGCGGCAACCGGCATCCAGGGCGGCGTCGACGCAGCGCATCCACGTTTTGGCGTTGCCGTGAAAATGGGCGCTGAAGAGTGTGCCGGGGTATGTTTTCCGAACGTGTAGGAAGATACGTTTGACTTGCTTGGGCGTGGCGACGCCGACGGTGTCGGCCAGTGAAATGTGATCGACGCCACTGACGGTGATCAAGGTTTCGATGAAGGCGAGCAACTTTTCGTCGCTCCACGGTGTTTCGTTCAAATCGTCGTAGCGCGTGCCGAAGGCCATTGACAGGTACAGGACGAACGATTTTTTTTGTTGAGTCGTTTCGTGAAAAGTGGAATTCATCGCGGGCCATGTTTGGAAGGGCAGCTTGCCGGAGTTTTCTTTTTGAAAGCGATCGGAGATGCTGAACGGAAATCCCAGCACGTCGACGCCCTTTGCAGCGAGCGCTCGGCGCGCGCCGATTTCGTTGACGACGACGGCGAGGCGTTCGATACCTTTGCGATCGGCGAACGCGGCGAAGACATCGGCGCTGTCGGCCATCTGCGGGACAGCTTTGGGCGAGACGAAACTGCCGAGATCGACGTGGGTGAAACCGGCGTCGAGGAGTGACGCGATGTAACGGATTTTCTCGCTTGTCGGGATGAGTTTCGACAAGCCCTGGAATGCGTCGCGGGGTGTTTCGACGAGGGTGACAGTTTCGGGCATGAGGAGAGTGCCGAGTGCCAAGTGCGGAGTGCCGAGGAACGACTGCTTTACTCGGCACTCCGCACTCGGCACTCGATCCTTTTATTAAGTGGCGTCGCTTTCGGGGGACATGTCGTCGCTTTCGGGGTCGAAGGCGGAACCTTCGCGGCCGGGGATGGAGTAGGAACCCATGAACCATTTTCCGAGATCGATGTCGCGGCAACGTTGGCAGCAAAATGGAAAAGATTTGTGCTGGGCGACGGAAATGAACTCGAATTGCTTTGAGCAGTAGGGGCAGCGGGCGTGTTTCACGATGGGGATGGTTGGCATAAAAGTAGACACACGACGAGATGGATCGATTTATTTGACCCTTTGGAAGGTAACGCGCAGGTAGGCGGATTTCAAGGTTTATTTTTTGATGGGTTTGGAGCGACGTAGGTGCGGGTCAAGGTCCTTGCTTGCCTATCGCGGGATGAAAGATTATAAATACGGGGGTCGGGTTGCCGGGGGCGGCCTGAAACATGTGGGACATAAACGGGGAGAACGACATTGAGCGCTTTGCACGAACGAACATTGGTGATCATCAAGCCCGACGGCGTGGCACGCGGGTTGACGGGCGAGATTTTGGCCCGGTTCGAAAAGAAGGGACTGAGCATTGTTGGACTGAAAATTGTGAATGTGGACAAGGCAACAGCCGAAAAACATTATGCTGAACATTCTGCGAAGCCGTTCTTCGGCAGCTTGCTGAGTTTCATAACAGGCGGCCCGGCGACGGTCATGTGCTTGGAAGGCAACGGCGCGATTGGCGTGGTGCGCGGATTGGTTGGGCCGACGTCTGGATTGAAAGCCCCGGGTGGAACGATCCGCGGCGACTTCGCGTTGTCGGGGCAGAACAATTTGATTCACGCTTCGGATTCTCCGGAATCATCGTCGCGCGAGTTGGCGTTGTGGTTTAAAGATGGCGAATTGTTGCCGGTGGCCAAGGGTAGCGGGAGCGCATTGCGCGATTGGGTCTACAGCGCGGAAGAACGGAAGTAAGCGTTTGGAGTCGAGAGTTTGGAGGCATGCGCTGACGCGCGTTGTGGATACTCCAAACTCCATTCTCCAGGCTACAAATTTCGAACTTTGGAAAGCCAGAAACGTCGGACAATAGAGAAAAAGGTGGACCATGAAAAACAACGGTGCGTGGGGTCGGTGGCTGTCAGGTTCCGTTCTGGTTGGCGCGATGTTGGGATGTCGCGCGGACACCATTTTTTTGACGGATGGTCGCGAAATCAATGGGACGATCACGAGCGAAGATCAGCAGACGATCGTGATCAAGACCACTCGCGGGGTGAGTCGATCGATTCGGCGTGCTGAGATCGATACCGTTGTTCGGGACAAAGCGAAGGCTGTTGTGAAGGACGAACCGAAGTCTGTCGTCGGGCCGCCGCCGCCCATCGGGGGGCCTGCGGGGACAAAGCCCGTGGCACCGCAGACAGGCGTTGTTCCTGCGGCGGCTCCTTTGACCGGTGCAACGGTGAAACTGCCGCCTATTCCGAATACGGCAGCTTCCGTCAATCCGGCGACACCGGATGCGGCAAGCGACAATGCGACGTCACCAAAGATCGTTGCGGTTCCTTCCGCTCTAACCAATCCAAAACCGGGGACCGCTACGGGGCCGATTCCGATCGGGGGATTTCCTGAAAATTCAAAGCGTATGACGGCTCGAAAAGAGGCGTTGTTTGCGGATGCGATGGACGCGATCAAAGCGGGTGCGAGGAATCTTGAAGATGCGTCGCGGGAAGCGGCGATATCGGATATTCGCGCGTTGGGGTCGGACGCGATTCCTTACTTGTGGGCTGGGGTACAGAGTGAAAATGTGGATGTTCGCACGGTCAGCATGAAATTGATCGGGCAGCTGAGCGGGCGGACGTGCATCAAACGGGTGCTTGAAACGTTTTACATGACGATGCCGGAAGCGAGCGCGGCAGCGATTTGGAATGTGCCGTTTGTCGACGAAACGATCAAGACGATGACGTCGATCACGGGGCAATCTTTTGTAAATGTTGAAGCCCGGCGGGTGGGGGTTCAAGACGGATTGAAGAAATATATTGAGTGGTACAAGACGAATTTTAAGGCGCTGCCCAAGCAGATTGGCGAGCCGGAATTGGACGCGAACGATCCGGGGTTTGACACCAAGCTGGCGACGTTGCGCGAATTGAAATTAGTCAAGCGGGAATGGCCGCGGGTGGAGACGGTTTTACCGGCGGATTTGGTGGCGGGACCGAACAAGACGGCTCCAGAAAAACCTGCTGAACCGATTGCGAATGACGTGGAACGCAAGGGAGACAAGAAGTTCGGCAATTCGATACCGACGGTGGCGGACGAAGGCAGCGCGTTGAAACGCCCGAACGACAAGCCGACAACGGCGGCGACTGACGAGAACCCATTGCAGCGCGCGGTCGATCGGCGGTCGAACGAGAACCCGAGTTCGGTGCAGAATCAGCGTCGCGATCCGCGGGATGAAGTGCCGTCGCAGAAACCCGGATTGGACGCGGACCCGTTGCAGCGTCCGGTGGATGCTCGGAAGCAGCAGCAGTAGAAACTAAACCGCAGAGAACGCACGAGTTCGTTGCAACTCACGGGCGCTGGGCGGAACTCGGGATGAAGGGGGGCGGTGGATTTTGGGAAAGCGAGTTTCGGAACGGTTGAGACGGTACGAATCGTCGTTGATGCCGGGGGTGGAGACGACGGTTTCTGCAGCACCGGTGGAACGTACGCCGCGCATCATTGTGATTGGACACAAAAATCCGGACACGGACAGCATTGCTGCCGCGTCGGGTTATGCACAGCTCAAGAATCTGATGGGCGTCACGAACGCCTCGCCGGGATGCGCGGGGTATCCGAGCGCGCGCACGGAGTTTCTCTTCAAAAAGTTCAACGTGCCTTTACCGCCGGTGATCGGGGACGTTCATCCGCGCGTACGCGACGTGATGGATGCGACGTCGCCGTGGGTTTATGAAGGGCACACGCTGCTGGAAGCGATGGGAATTTTGCAGAAGACGCATCGGCATCGGGTGCCTATCGTGGATCTGCGGAAGAAATATTTAGGGATGGTCAGTCTCTTTGATCTGGCGGATCGGCTCGTCTTGCAGGCGACGGAAGATGGGTTCGAAGGAGCGGGTGATGGGTTGATGGGGCGCGAGATTCGGACGTCGATCGCGCATGTTCAGGAAGTTCTGAAAGCGAAGTCGCTTTCGGCGTATCGAGTGGACACGATCGAAGCGATGGAAGTGTACGTCGGGGCGATGAGTGAAGCCACGTTGCGGCAGCGCATGGGCAGGCGGGATCGATTGCGCGTGGCGTTGGTGGTCGGCGACCGGCACGAGATTCACGCGATGGCCGTAGAGATGAAACTGCGGCTGATGATCGTGACTGGGAATTTGCCGGTCGATGAGGATTTGATCGATGAAGCGAAGTCGAACGGCACGTGCATTTTGCAAACGGCGTACGATTCAGCGACGACGGTGCGGCGCTTGAAGTTCAGCGCTCCGGCGGAATCGACGATGCAGGACGATGTCGCGACGTTTCAAGAAGACGAGAAGCTGTGCGATATCAAAGATGCGATCATCGCTGAACGCGACGAGACGTTTCCGGTGCTGGACGATGAAGGGCGGTTGGTTGGGACGCTGTCGAAGGATTATGTCGATCATGAATTGCCGCTGAAGTTGATCCTGGTCGATCACAACGAATTGTCGCAGGCGGTGGATGGGGCCGGGGAAGTGCCGATCGTTGAAATTCTGGATCACCATCGTTTGGGTTCGCAGCAGACGACAACGCCGATCACGTTCATGAACGAAGTGGTCGGTTCGTCGTGCACGCTGGTGAGCGAGCAGTTCCGGCGGTTCGGACAAACGCCGACGCCGGCGATGGCCGGGGTTTTGATGGGCGGGATCATCACCGATACGTTGATGCTGCGATCGCCAACCAGCACTCCGCGCGACAAGGCGGCGATCGAGTGGTTGCAGGGCATAGCGTCGCAGGATGCGAAGGCGCTGGCGCTTGAGATTTTGAGCGTGGGATCGAGTATCGCGAATCTGCCGGCGCGCAAGGTGATCACGGCGGACAAGAAGGATTATACGACGGACAAATTCAAATTCGCGGTGGCTCAGGTTGAAGAAGTCGGGTTCGAAAATTTCTTCCAGCATCGCGGCGAATTGCTGCGGGACATTCAGGCGCTGGTGAAGGAAGAAGGATTTGATTTCTTCGGGCTGTTGGTGACGAACGTGGTTCGCGAAACGTCGATGATGTTGTGCGTGGGTGAGAAGCGAATTTTGGATCGGATCAATTACACGCGACTGGATGACAACACGTTTGATCTGCCGGGCGTGTTGAGCCGGAAGAAGCAGTTGTTGCCGTTGTTGTTGAAGGTGATGTCGTAACGGGGCTCACCGGGAAGGTACTTAACGGCTTAAACATCGAATAACGCCGTTCGCCGTATAGTTCCCAATTTTTACACACATTCGGAGTGTCACATGCCTGCATCAACGAAAACATCGGCGGCGAAGAAGAAGGCTAATTCGTCCGTTTTGTTTACGAAAAAAACACCGTACCAAACCATTGAACTGGTCAAGCATCACGGCGGGATGCTGTTGAAGTTGAACGGGTCGTGGCAGGTGCACACGAATGAGGAGAAGCTGTATCATGAATCGTTCGCGACGGTGCCGTTGATGCTTGCGGAGAAGGTGGAGAAGGTCGTTATTCTGGGCGGTGGGGACGGTTTGGCGGCTCGAAATGTGTTGCATTTTCCGGGCGTGAAGGAGATCACACTGGTTGAGTTGGATCAGGGCGTGATCGACTTGTGTTCGACGAACGAAATTTGGAGCAAACTGAACGAAGGTGCGCTGACGAATCCACGAGTGAAGGTGATTTGCGCGGATGCGATCGATTGGTTTTTGAAGACGAAAAAGACGTTCGATGTGATCATCCATGATTTGGAAGACACGGAGACGGATCAACCGCAGGAGGTGTCGGTTGAGTTGTATCAGGCGCTCTTCGATGCGATCCGCGACAAGCTGAATCCGGGCGGAGTGCTGGTGACGACGGTGGCGTGCGACGATCAGATCGACGAGATGCTGCAGGCCTTATTTGCGACGAAAAGTGAGGAAATTCCGGCTGAAGTGCGGAAGGCGTTTGCGCAGAAGCGGTCGGTGTTGGGACGGTCGGAAGTGTTGCTGAAGACTCTCTTTCCGCATGTGATTCAATGGCCGGTGGAGTTCCCGGAATTGGAGTTGCACACGCAGTTTTATTGCAGCAAAAAGCCGTTGACGAAGATTCGCCGGGAGCCGGATGTGAAGCCGGAGTTTGTGAAGCGATTTTTTGGGAGCAAGCGGTTTAAAGGGGGGAAGTAGGCTTTGCGGCGGGATTCTTTTTTTGAATAGGAACGCACAACGGTACGAGGACACGAGGACGAAGGCGGTAGGTGGAAGAAAAATGTCGACACGTGTCCGAGATGGGGTTAGGTTTGTTTGGGTAGGCGGGGTGTTTTAACCGTGTGGAGTTTACGACGATGGGAAAAGTTTTATCCAAGCCGTCCGTTTCAAAAAAAACTCGCGTTGGAAAGCAGGGCCGTTTTCATCATGCGGTCGAAGTGGTGGAAGGGTTAACGACTAAAGAGCGCGTGAAGTTGGTCGATTATTTTAGGAAGCGAGAAATCGCGGCGCGGCAGGACGGACTCGTCGCGTCGGCGAAACGCGCCAAGGAAGAATATGATCGGGGCGACTTGGTCCCGATGACGGCCGAGGAAGCAATCAGGGCGTTGAAAGATGCCTAGACTGCTGGTGAGTTCCGAATTTAAAAAGGGGTACAAAAAGCTCAGGCATAGTCCGATGGAACGTGCTGCCGATGAAGCGCTGGCTTTATTGGCTGACGATCCCAATCACCCGGCCTTGAAACTACATCCTCTACGCGGAAAAATGGCTGGCATGTACTCATGCTGAGCCGCGTATGACCTCCGAATCATTTTCCAATACGAGTTGAATTCGAAAACCGGCGAACGCGAGATTCTTTTGATTCGAGTTGGCACCCACGACGAAGTGTATTAATTCCTATGCTTATCTTTGATGCTCACCTTGACTTGTCCATGAATGCGTTGGAGTGGAATCGTGATTTGACGCGGCCTTTATCGGAAATTCGGGAGCGGGAGAAGGGGTTGACGGATAAACCGGATCGAGGGCGGGGGACGGTTTCGTTTCC
>JANXLS010001151.1 GCA_025355035.1 Planctomycetota bacterium
GACCTGCTCACCGAAGTCGCCCAGAAAATCGGCATCGCACTTCCTCGCACAAAGATCGTCAACTCGCCCGACCAATTGGCCGCCGCCGTCGATGACATCAAGCTCCCGGCGATGATCAAAGGCATCTACTACAAAGCCTACAAAGCCCACACGCTGTCCGAGGCGCACGGCCACATGATGGCCCTCGCCGCCGACTGGGGCTACCCCGTTATCGTCCAGGAAATCATCACCGGCGACGAGTTGAACGTCGTAGGCCTCGGCGACGGCAACGGCGAATCGCTCGGAGCCGTCGGCATCAAGAAAATCATGATCACGTCGCTCGGAAAAATTTGGACGGGCGTGACGGTGAAGAACGAAAAAATGCTCGAAGCCGCACGGCGTTTCGTCGCCGAATACAAATGGCGCGGCCCGTTCGAACTTGAGTGCATCGTCAAAGGCGACGATGTCTTCTTGATCGAAATCAATCCGCGTTTCCCGGCGTGGTCCTACTTCGCGACGGGCGTGGGTGTCAATCTTCCCTCCCGCATGGTCCGCACCGCGCTGGCAAAGCCGCTGCTTCCAGTAACCGGCGAAGGCCCGCACGACTACCCCGCCGGAAAATTGTTCGTCCGCTATTGTCTCGAAATGGTTTCCGATATGTCAAAATTCCAAATGGCGGTTACGCGAGGGGAGACGGCTTAAAATGTCGCAATACGAGAAACCAGTCATCAAAAGGCTCATGGGTGGCGCGATGAATAAATTCGGCCGCAGCCCCGCCTACGCGCGCAAAGTTCGCGAAGCCATCGAAGGCGTTCCTATCAGCAAGCTCGTCGCGCAATACGGGTCGCCCCTCTTCGTCTATTCCGAGCGAACGATCATCGACAAGTACAAGCAGATGTTCAGCGCCTTTTCCACGCGCTACCCCAACGTTGCGTTCGGCTGGTCGTACAAGACGAACTACCTGAAAGCCATCTGCGGCATCATGCATCAGTGCGGAGCCATCGCCGAAGTCGTCTCCGAAATGGAGTACATGAAAGCGCGCGGCATGGGCATTCCCGGCGATCAAATCATCTTCAACGGCCCCTACAAGCCCATACACATCCTCGAACGCGCCGTCGCCGAAGGCGCGTCGATCGACATCGACCATCTCGATGAAATCAACGACCTCGAAAAAGTCGCGACGAAGCTCGGCAAGAAAGTCCCCGTCGGCATCCGCATCAATCTCGACGCCGGCATCTACCCGCAATGGTCGCGCTTCGGTTTCAATCTCGAAACCGGACAGGCACTTGAAGCCGCCAAACGGATTTTCACCGGCAAAAAACTGATTCTCACCGGCCTCCACTGCCACGTCGGAACGTTCATTCTTGAGCCTAACGTCTACGCGCGCCAAGTCGGCAAAATGGTTAAGTTCGGCTACGAATTGAAAGCAAAATTCGGCTTCACAATGGAGCACATCAACATCGGCGGCGGATTCCCCTCACGCAGTCGCCTCAAGGGAACATACCTCCCCGTCGATGTTGCCGTTCCGCCCGTCGACAGCTACGCGAAAGCAATCACCGACGAACTGTCAGCCAGCCTGGAACCCGGCGACTTCCCCAAGCTGATCCTCGAATCCGGCCGCGCGCTCATCGACGAAGCCGGCATGTTGATCACGACCGTCGTCGCCGCCAAACGTCTGGCCGATGGTACACGAGCCTACGTCGCCGATGCAGGCGTCAACATTCTGCCCACCTCTTATTGGTACAACTTCAATATCGAACTCGACCGCGACGTTCCGGGGATCAACGAATACAGCATGATCTATGGGCCGATGTGCATGAACATTGACGTCGTCGGCGAAGGCGCGCAGCTACCCCCGCTCTCCCGCGGCACCCGGATGATCTTGTCCCCAGTCGGAGCCTACAGCAACACCCAGTGGAACCAGTTCATCGCCTACCGTCCCAACATCGTCCTCATCGGCGAAAACGGCGAAATCGATCTGATCCGCGAAGCCGAAGACCTGACCGACATCGAGCGCCGCGAAAAAATCCCGGAACGCCTGACCCATTTTAATTTGGAACGTTAATGATTAACTCGCGCAAGACTATTGCAACTAGCGAACGTAGCGAGCCGACGCCGTTCCCCTTTCCTGTTAGGGTGAGGGGAGACCGTGAGACTTTAACTGTGCGCCGTTCAACTAGGAGCCGTGCTTGTAAAGCGTAAGTCGTTCTCTGAGCCCCGTTCACCAAGAAGCCGTTCTGCAATTGCAATGAAAGTCTGCGAACTCAAACGCAAACATTGCTTTTCTTTGTGCCTTTGTGCCTTCGTGTCTTTGTGTTAAAAAAAGTACAGATCCATCTCATCGGAATGAACCCTCATGGAAATCGCCGCACCGATCGAAGAATCCATGCGAGAAAGCAATGACGAACCCAAACCGCGCGTCTGGGATGCGCAACGCCGCGCCGCGAGAGCCGCCATCGCGTGGATCAAGCGCTGCAGTGTCTACGAAGAACTGTACGCGATCTTCGCCAGCTTCCCGGAAATCTTCTTCATCCATAATCTGTGGATCGGTCTGGCGTTCTTCGCGGTGACAATGGTCAATCCCGGCATCGGCGGTGCCGGGCTGGTCGCGGTCGGCTCCGCTTTTATCTTCGCGCGATTCCTAAAGATGGATCGCGAATTTCTCCGATCCGGAATGTTCACGTACAACACCCTCCTCGTCGGTCTCGCTTTGGGGCACAAACTTCAATTCACAGCCTTGTCGTGCGTCCTGTTTGCGACCGCCGGCATCCTGACATTCATGCTCGCGATTGCGATGGCACACCTCTTTACGAAGTACCTGCGCCTGCCGATTCTCAGCCTCCCGTTTGTGCTGGTGACGTGGTGCGCGTATCTCGCCTCGTACCGCTATCCGAATCTGCTGGTCTCCGAAACCTACGGCCAAGCGCACTGGTCACAAAACGCGCTGACTCCCGATTGGATCGCGTCATGGCCGCCGCTCGTGACCGGCTATTTCAAATCGCTCGGAGCGATTCTCTTCGAACCCAACATCATGGTCGGCATCGCCATCGCCACGTTGGTCCTGTTGAAATCCCGCATCCTTTTCCTGCTTTCGCTCTGGGGCTTTTACATCGGAGTGACCGTGCGCGGACTCCTGTTTGGAAACATCGACTTGGCCGCGTCGGACATCTGTAATTTCAATTATATTCTCGTCGCGATGGTCGTCGGCGGCGTGTACACGGTCCCGTCCATCAAAGCGTATTTGATCGCCGCAGTCGCCGTGATCGCATCGATGCTTATTTTCGACGCGACCTTTAATTTTGTCGTTCCCTTCCGACTCCCGGTCTACACGCTGCCGTTCAACATCGCCACGATGGCCTTCATCTTCTTCCTCGATCTCTTGCAAAGCCCGCTGTACGCGCGCTTCATCGGCCG
>JANXLS010001200.1 GCA_025355035.1 Planctomycetota bacterium
GCATAACGCCGCCAGAATCCCAAGACTTCTAAATTTCATGGAGTCCTCCATCCCACATCAAGACATTTTCACAAAATGGATGCTATTCAGTTACACCGAGTACCTGAGCATTGCGACGAGTATCAGACTCATTTTACTGCACTATTCTTCGCGCAAAGCTCCAGCCGCATTCATCCCTCTGCTTTTCCACGCCGGATACAACGCTGCCGCAGCACTCATCAATAATGCTGATGCCCCGGCTCGTATGAAAACTTCCCACTTCATGGAAAATAAAATCGTCCATCCAAACGCGCGAACGTTGATGACTTTAATCAACAGCACCGCCAGCGCTGGACCTAAAACGCACGCCACCAAAAAAGCCGCCCCTCCCAGCAACAACCCTTCCAGCACCATCATCCCAAACAATCCCCGAGCCGACAATCCCAACGCGCGCAACAGTCCAAAGTCCGCCGACCGCTCTCGCAACAACGCCAATAGCGCACTCAAAATGCCGCACAATCCCACCGCAAGACTGAGATTCTCCAACTGCGACGTGATTGCAAACGTCCGGTCGAAGACGCGAAACGCTTCCTCGCGCAACGTTCGATTCGAAAAAATATACAACCCATTCGGCGCGCCAAAATCACGCCGCAGCATCGCAATCGTCGCGTCCGGATCGACGCCGGTTTTTAAATACAGCGACGCGCTTTGCGGCAGGATCTCGCCAAAAAGGTCCTCGTACACCTCGGCGTCCAAACTGATCACGCCTCGATCCGTCGCGTATTCGTAATAAATTCCTTCAACCCGCAACGCCACCGCCCGCTTCGCGCCAGGCAGCGAAATTTTGTCGCCCAATTTTAGATTCTGCTTCCGAGCCAGCGATTCTGAAACGATTGTCTGCCCATCCATGAGGCCTTTAAACGCACGATCCGGATCGCCCCCATCCGGCGTAATCGGAAAATTCGCCCGCCCGCGCGTGAACGTGATCTTCGTGTCCGTCGCGGCCACAAGCACAAGCGACCCATCCGCCAGCACAATGTCCCGCCCGCGAAACGTATCGACCGCTTCAACGTCCGGCAATGCGCGCAACCGCTGCAGGATCCCGTCCGGGATATGCGCGCTCTTCCGGATCAGCGCCGGCACCGCCGGGCGCATGTACACATCCGCCATCAGCGATTGATGCATCCACCGATCCAGCGTTCCGCGAAAACTTCCGACCATCAAGGCGACGCCAACCGTCATGCTCAACGCCATCCCCAACGCCCCAACCGCCAGTCCCGTGCGGCTCAAATTCGCACTCAGTCCGCGCGCCGCCAACATCCCCGGAACGTCGAACACGCGACGCATGATCCCCGCTGAATAAGTCGAAATCCAGCGCGTCACCGCCGGAGCGATCAACGCTCCGCCCACCGACAACGCGAACGCCGCTATCAAACCCGGCACCGGACTCTTCCCCGGCAGCGCCGCCAAACCCACCGCCAGCGCGCAGCACACCAATCCCGACACAAACAGTTTCTTCCACGACCGCTCCGCCCAAGCCTCCGCGCCCGAGCGTCGCAACACGCTCGTCGGAGCCGTCCGCCCCGCTTCATACGCCGGAACAAACGCGCCCGCAACCGAAGCCAAAACCCCCATCGCCAAGCCCTTCAACAATGCCCACGGCTCGTAGAAAACAGCCAGCGCTCCCACATGCGCATACAAGTCCGTCATGATCCCGCCCACGCGCTCCAAAAACAGCCGCGCCAACGCCGCCCCCGCGATTAATCCAAACACGCTTCCAACGAATCCCAACAATGCCGCTTCAATCAATACCGCGCGCCGCGTCTCTTTTTCCGAAGCCCCCAAACATCGCAACGTCCCGATCGCCGGCAACCGTTGCAGC
>JANXLS010001249.1 GCA_025355035.1 Planctomycetota bacterium
ATTGCGAAACCAAGGTTGTTGCGGCACTACAATGTCTCGTGGACGGCGGGTACGGCGACAGGCATGTTCGTCGGCGGATTAATTTGCGATCGCGGGTGGACCTTCGAGACGTTTTATGCTGCGGCTGCAGTGGCGGTGAGTGCGGCTGTGCTGGGATCGCTGGCGCGCGAACCCCACCAGCACGGTGAGATACTCAATTACCCGAGCGATCCTGCGACGGGGCCCCATGCGGATTCGTCGCGCTTCCCAGACCAATCAAAGCAGCGTGTGACGCTGGCGATGTTGATTGCGGCAGTGCTTTTTAATTTTGCAGCAATTGGAACTAAGATCGTCATTGCGGTCAATTACGCCGAATTGAACAAGCATCTCGGCAACGGCGCGGATCGCATGGGGTTATTGATGTCCGTAGGGATTCTCAGCCAGCTTGCCGCGTTTGGAGTCGGGACGCACTACGAAAAATATCTCGGATTGCGGCGTGTGTACATCGGGGGTGCGATCGTCTTGATCTCGGTAAATTGGACGTATGCCATTTGCGTCTGGCTCCCCGCGCTGGTACTCGCTGAAGCGGCGACTGGTTTCGTTCTGGCGATGGCGTTTCAATGCGCAATTCTAGCGTTCACCGCGCGAAGTTCGACGCCGCGCGCTGGGACGACGATGCTCGAAGCGTCTGTCGGAGCGGCGGGGCTTGCGCCATTGATTGCCGGTGGAATCTCGGAGTACTTTAAGAGCACAGGTGCCGATCTTCTCACTGCGTTACGTGCACCGTTTTATGCGGGGATAGGATTGCTTGCGGCGATACTCGTCGCACAATTATTGCTCGTGCCGTCTGAGCGAAATCGAAGACTATTGATGCTTCGAGCGCTCGATTCGCATTGACTACTTCGCGCGCGGCGTTGAATAAATCCAGAACATCACCGCGACGGCGACGAGAAATCCGCAGACCATCAGACAGCCGCAACCGCAGCCAATGATCCAATGCCCGATCCGTGAAAACAGGCTTCGTTCTTCGCGTTCCGTATTTGGATAGTCGTCGAACATGGCGTCCTCGAAAGAACTGTTCGTTGATGTCCGCCAATGAATTAAATAATTATCGCCAGTCGGTATGACACCTTGATGAAGCATGTGTGAGCGTTTTAAGAATTCCGGATTTTTTTCGAAACGAATTGAATTGAAGTGGCGTCCAATTCAGCGGACCTGCGGATTAAAACCTTTGAGGACATTCATCATGAATCGAAAACGTGCACTCGTCGCTGTCAGTGTTTCGCTTTTTGTCGCGTTGCTTGCGTTCTATCCGTCGCGTCCGCGCGCGGCGAATCTGGATAGTTGTCCGATCACGTTGACGAATCCAGACGGGCAATCGATGGCGCTGGTCCGCTACGATTTGCGCGCGGCGGTGCATGGCGCGCTCAGCCTCGTTGAAATGGAGATGACCTTCCGCAACCCGGAGAACCGGCAGATGGAGGGGCGCTTCACTTACACTCTTCCCCCCGGCGCGACGATCAGCCGCTTTGCGAAGGAAGTGAACGGGAAGTTGATGGAGGGCGAGGTCGTCGAGCGGATGCGCGCGCAGGCGATCTACACGGAGATTCTGCACACGATGCGCGACCCGGCGTTGCTGGAAGCCGATCAGGGAAATCGGTTCTCCGCGCGCGTCTTCCCCGTCCCGGCCAACGGAACTGTGCGTTTACTGCTCGCGTTCAGTCAGCAGCTTCCCTTGAAAAACGGCGTCCGAACGCTGCGTATTCCGCTGGCGGGTTTGCCGAAGATCGGCGAGTTCAATTTCAACGCGATTGGCCGACCGCTTGAATCTGAAACGGGAACGGGCGTGGTGCTTGATAAGGAAGAACCGCTTGGCGAAGACCTCGCGGCGTTCTCACGTCGCTCAGTGGATTATACGCCGACTAAAGACATCGAACTCACGTTCAAAGCGGCGGCGGATAAACCAATCCGCGCGCTGAAGTCGGGTAACTTCCAGATGGTTGAGTTTCTCTACAACCCAACTGACGCGCAGAAAGTTGCGCCGCCGACCGATTGGACGTTCTACTTTGATACGTCGGCATCCGGAGCCGATACGGAAGCGCCGCGCCTGCAGGTCATCGAGCGACTGATGCAATCGATGGACCGAGCGGCGGACGACCGCGGTTGGATGTTTAGCGCCTATGCGTTTGATATTGACGTTGCGGAAATCGTCGCACCCATCCGCAGAAACGCAAAGGGAACGGCTGCGGCCCTTCCCGACGTCGCACACAAACTGCGTTCACGGCATTCGTTGGGAGCCACGAATCTCGAAGCCGTTTTGAAAAAAATCGGCGACGAAGCGCGCTCGAATGCGACGGCGACGACGTACGTTCTGTGCACTGACGGCATTGCAACGTGGGGCAAGCGCGAAGCCAACGAGTTGATTGCGGCGCTGGGCGAATGGCCCGCACAGCACACACTTCATGCGTTGGTGATTGGCAACAAGCAGGACGAAAAGACGCTGAACGCCATCGTTGAAAAAACACGCGGCCGCATCGTTACGCTGCCACTGAGCGCGAACGTGGACGGAAACGTAAGCAAGGCGATCAGCGAATTGCGAACTCCGTTGGGTGCGCATTTCGAAGCCTACGACGAAGGTACGGCCTGGATTTATCCGAAGTCGTTTCACGATGTTCGCCCTGGGACGGAATTGATTGCGTTCTCGGAAATAAAGGAAGGCGTCAAATCGATACCGGGATTTGTGCAGCGCGATGCGGCTGGCAAGGTCATCAAGGATACCCAAATTCCGCTCACGCCTGTTGACGTTGCAGACTTTGCCCCGCTGCTTCAACGCGAGGCCTACAAGGCGTATCTTGATGTTCTCGAAAAGCAGGAGCAGATTGAAAAAGACGCGATGAAGCGCGCGGAATTGCATAAAAAGCGGATCGATATTTCGGTGAAGAATCGCGTGATGTGTTCTCTGACGTCGTTGCTCGTGCTGGAAACGGAACGCGATTATGCGCGCTTTGGAATTGCCCGGACAGCACTTGCGGACGTGATGGTGGTTGGGTTGCGCGGGATTGAATTGCGCAGGCGATCGAGCGACGAATTGGCGATTCCGGTTGCGCCATTGCCGCCCGGAGAAGTTCGGGCCAAGAAATCCGAAGAAAAAGCTGCGGATAAGGATGGCGCACCGGTGAAAACAGGACGCGTAGTCAGGTCGCTCGAATCGTCGGAAAAATCGAAAGAAGCTGAAGACGAGGCGGGCGAAATTCGAAATGCGGCCGGCGAAGGCCGCGCCCGCGGACCTGATTTAACCGCTGGATTGCGGCGGTTGGATGATCAGAGCGTGCAATTGCGAGATCGGGAGGACCAGAAGCAAGCCATCGATCGATTCGCAGCAGGCAGTGGCCAGGGCCATCCGGCTCCGGTTCCTGCGGCCGCGGCGAGCGCAATGCAACCCCGTCTGCAACACCACCTGCAATCGCCGCGCGGAGAAGCCACAGTCGATGCCGTTAAAGAATCGACAACCCGCAGCCCTGACCCGGCTAATCGCGAACTGGGTGTGGCTTCCCACCAGCAACAAGCGCAAGCGGATCGGCCGGCGCTCAATGCGTTGGCGCGAAATGGCGCGGCAGCCGCCACTCCGGCGGTCGCCGGAAAAGTCGTGCGACCCGATTGGACGTCGCAAGCCAATGAGCATGTGAGCGACGCGCAACTGAGCGAACTGCGCGCGAAAGTGGAAGGCAATCCTCACGATCGAAAGGCGCGCAATGCTTACGCTGACGCGTTGTTGAAGGCGAAGAAGTTCGACAATCTTCAGGCGGAAGTGTTCCAGTGGCTGCCGTTCGATCCGGAAAATCCGGCGGTGTACGAGTATCTCGGCAAGAGCGCGACAGGGTTGAACGATCCGGGGTTGGCGTTGCGCGCGTACAGTTCCATCGCTGAGATCGCGCCCAACCGCGCAGCGCTGCTGGCTCGCGCGGGTTTCCTGTTGCTGGCTGACAAGAAGTACGCGCTTGCGGAGAACATGTTCCGAGAAGCCATCAAGAATCGGCAGGACGATTGCAACATCTATCGCGGATTGGCGCTGACTTTGTGGCTCTCCGGAAATATGGAAGCGGCGTCGGTTGCGTACGAAACAGCGTTGATGCGCGAGTTCAATCCGCGTTATGGCGACACGAAGCGGGTGTTGCGCGAGGAGTTCGCGTATGTGTTGCGCGCGTGGCGGAAGAAAGATCCGGCGAGTTCGGATGAGATCGTCGCCCGGGCTCAACGCGCAAACGTCGATCTGCTGAAATCGGATGCGCTACGCGTGACGATGTGCTGGGAGACGGATGCGAACGACGTCGATCTTCACGTCGTCGATCCGAACGGCGAGGAGTGTTTTTATCAACACAAGAACAACGTGTCAGGCCTTGAACTCTACTCCGACCAAACGCAAGGCCTCGGACCGGAAGTGATCCGCACGGATAAAGCATTGCCGGGAACGTACCACATTGCTGTGAATTATTTTGCGGCGGGACCGATGGGTGTTTCGCGCGGCGTGGTTGTGGTGCTGAAGCCCACGGACGGCATAGACAACGCACCGCAAATTATTCCGTTCGCGTTGATTGAAGGCGGACGGGATTTGCGGTACGTCGGGACGGTGACGTACTAACTGAAATTAAACCGCGAGAGAACGCAGATCGATACTCCATTTTTTACGACAATTTGCGTTCATCAGCGGTAATCCGCGAATATTCATAACGCAAATCGGAGCTTCGTTCGGGTTCCGGTTACGCAGGTTCGGAACCAGAACCGCTCGACAAAATTCACTTCTCATCCTTCTTGACATCCGCATCCTTGAACGTCTGCGGCAATTCTTTGTATTCTGGATACGCCGCGAAATCGACGTTGTTCTTCTTCAACACTTCATACAATCCGCGCTGCAAAACGCGATCCTCTTCAATGTCCGCCGCAAATTCGCTCTTCTTCCATTCCTGCGCCAGATGCCGGGCGATATATCGCAATTCCGCCCGAATATCGTCGCGCGGAGCGGTCGTCTTCAAGCCCGTGTAAAACGCCTCAAACCCCGGCCACGCATTGCAGTCGCGCCCGTCAAACTGAGCCAGCTTGCAATACAAGTCCTTGTTCTCGTCCCAATTCTTGCGAATGAAATCTTCGAACACATTGGTCCGCCGAAGCTCCGCCATCGTCTCCAGAATCCAGCCATTCGGTTCGCGCGGTTTCGCCACGATATCCGGCTCAATCCCCGTCTCATGAATGCTCCGCCCCGACGGCAAATAGTACTTCGCAATCGTCAGCC
>JANXLS010001289.1 GCA_025355035.1 Planctomycetota bacterium
GCCCGAGCCGGTGACCACACGCGACGAGAAAAAACGCGAACTCAAGCTCCATTATTATTTCAATATCGAGAAGGCCATGGCCGGGGCTACGACGCTGGAAGACGCCGTGGTCGCCGTCGGTGAGGATCGCATTCTGCGCAAAAACTTTGGCCGCGACATCGCGCTGGACCTCAGCAGCCCGAAGCAGGAATACGACACGTTTCATTTCCCTTGCAATCAGATTCTGAATTCCGACGCGTGGGAAGAGGGGTTGAACGCGTCGCATCCAGAGCGTTTCGGGCAGTACATGGCGTTTCGAAAGCAGGTGCTCCAGGCGTTCCGCAGTTATTTGATTCCGGTGATCGAACTCAAGAAGGAAACGACGAAGGAAGCTGTCTGCCTGGTGTTTGAAAAAGTCAACACCGGCGGCGTCCAATTGTCGGTATTCGAACTCGTGACGGCGACGTATGCGGCCGACGGCTTCAACATGCGCCGGGACTGGTTCGGCGAAGGCTCCACAAAAGGCCGGCAGGCTCAGTGGAATGATAAACCGTTATTGAAAGGAACCGCCGCCACGGATTTTCTTCAGGGCGTGAGCCTGTTGCACACGTATGAACGCCAGCAGAATGATTTGAAAGCGGGCAAAACCGGAAAGGAAATCACCGGCGTCAGCGCCAAGCGGGAACATATTTTGGCCATGCCGCTGTCTGCGTATCAAAAATGGGCAGACCCGTTGACGAAGGGCTTCCACGAAACGGAACAATTCCTGCGGCATCTCGGCTTTCATCATCCGCATTTTTTGCCGTACCGCGCGCAGCTTATCCCGCTTGCCGCCGTGCTGACGCACATCGGCGAACGCTGGCTGGAACCTCAAATCCAAAACAAACTCGTCCGCTGGTATTGGAGCGGCGTCTTCGGCGAACTCTACGGCAGCGCGTCGGAAACGCGTATAGCGCTGGATCTGCAACATCTGCTGAAATGGATCAGCGATTCCGAAGCGCCGCTGCCCGCGACGATCATCGCCGCCGGATTTCAAGCGTCGCGTCTGGAAACCATGCGCAGCCGAACATCGGCGGCATACCGGGGTCTGTACGTGCTGCTCCAGCAGCAAGGCGCGATGGATTTCTTCTGGAAAGCCCG
This sequence comes from Planctomycetota bacterium, assembly GCA_025355035.1. Taxonomy (GTDB): domain Bacteria; phylum Planctomycetota; class SZUA-567; order H5-PLA8; family H5-PLA8; genus JANXLS01. The sequence continues at coordinate 1,120 of JANXLS010001289.1, forward strand.
GATGATCGACATCGACCGCAACGAACGCGGCATCGACATCCACCATATTTTTCCGCGCAAATGGTGCCTGGGGAAGAAAATCTCGCCGCGCGTCTTCGATTCGATAATCAACAAAACGGCGATCTCATACAAAGCCAACCGCAAAATCGGCGGCCAAGCGCCGGCAGATTACTTGAAGTAGATTGAAAAAGACGCCGCTGTGCAACTTGCGCCGGCGGAAATGGACGACATTCTGCGCACCCACTGCATCGACACCGCCCTGTTGCGCGCCAATGATTTCAAGGGCTTCTTTGAAAAACGCAAGGCCACGTTGCTGGAATTGATCGAAAAAGCAATGGGCAAGCAGGCGATTGTGACGAACGAGCCGGCGGCGGAGGATGGGAACGAAGCGGAAGACGAGGATTGAAGCCCGACGGCTCCGACACCATCCGCAGGGGCCTAACCTAACGAGCATTTAATGAACAGGCTTCTCCGTCGCGTTCAAGGGTCAAGGGGCTGTTCTGAGCCGGGTTGAGCCGTTCGAACGCTTCCGGAGTACCACGGAGCGCAAGAGAAGCCATGTTCCGGCGACGGCGGAACTCGCGGAAATGTAGAGGGTAAAGGTTGCACATTTCGAGCTTTTCGCTCGACATCAACGCGGCAATAATGAAACGGGGGCAGAAGCATTATGAGCATAAATACCACAGATAGGAAATCTGGATTGACGCAGGATCAAGAGATTGATGCAATTGGTGCTCAAGCGTTTCAAAGTACGGTTCGAATCAATGATCTAGACGATTTATCCGAAGGGGGAACGGGAGTTTCGCTTCGGATCGGAACACATTATTTCATAGCAACAGCCGGGCACGTTATCGAGTCGAGTCATCGATATAGCCTTACCCGACACGCGAAGAATTATCCAGCTATAAACAGTTTCGTTGAAAAGCACGTCAATACAAATGACGATCTTGGGTTACTGAAGCTTAGCGAGGCGGATGCTCTCCGAAGCGGATTTGTATTTCCCGACGCTCTTCAAATGACGGCCAAGATTGACCAATCACTTAGATTGCCAGTTTTAATTGCCGGATTTCCCGGACAATTCATTCGTCCCCCCAATGAGGAGGAACAGAGTGATAAAATCATGCAGGATAGCTTAATTTATTTTACGTCCACTGTCCCAAAATCGAAATGGCCTGCTAAACATCCAGGAAGAAAGCTCTTGAAAAGACGAGATATTCTTGTTGAACTGGACCCGGAAGAATACTTGAGCATTCAAGGATCAGCTCTAAAACAATCTACGCGCAAAATGACCGAAAAAACTTTTCCGGACCTTCCGGGAATGAGCGGGTCTGGAATTTGGTTGTCTCACGTGGACGATGGCACCGGTGTTTGGAAACCCGATATTAGATTGCTGGGAATACAGGTTAGCATGAATAATAACCTGATACGCGGCACAGGCATTTTGAAATTGTTCCAGTTGGTGAAAAAGAGCTATTTTCCGTGAGGATTGAAACATCATTTCATGAATCGGCGAGTAGAATATGGCTTCGGCTTTCACTTTGGACTTTTCATTGCCGACGATTGGCCGAACGATGTTAAATGCCTCCAACAAGTTTGCTTGCACTCCATGAGCGTTAACGGAGTGTAGAACGCGTGGCTCGAATTACTTTGAGCTGGCCGATTTGTTTTTCGGTGAGATTTTTCATCTTGTCATCCTTCATGTCTCGCCTCGAAGTACGACGGAGAACAATCACTTTTCAAATGACAAATTCGGCGACTGTTCTCCGTTCGCAACTTCAGTCCTACTGCTCTGATTCGTCATCGTCATCGCGACGAAACACGCTCCAAAACGTCAGCTTGAATTTACGGG
>JANXLS010000617.1 GCA_025355035.1 Planctomycetota bacterium
AAAAGCTTGCGCAGGAACTTCAGCCCCTCACTAGCCATTTCGTCCTGGGACGGTGCGAGCTTTCGCCAGATGGCGGCGGCGGCGGCGATGGTCTTGCATTCCGGCGTGAAGGATTCGATCGTGGCGTCGCCCTTGTAATCGACTTCTTTGAGCGCCTTCGCGACCTGCTTCCAATCGATCAATCCTGTCCCCGGCGTGCCGCGATCATTTTCGCAGACGTGAAGGTGGACGAGGTGTTTGCCTGCCGTCGTGATTGCTTCGTGAAAACTCTTTTCTTCGATATTCACATGAAACGTGTCGAGGTGAATGCCGACATTCGGCAGGCCGACTTCGGTCACGAATTTCAAGGCTTGAGCGGATGTGTTCATTAAATCGATTTCGAAGCGGTTGATCGGTTCGACGCCGAGCGTCACGCCGAAATCAGCGGCCATCTTGCCGGCTTTCTGTACGCCCTTGACGGCTTGATCCCATTCCTTTTTGCGCTGCTTGTCGGGCACTTGGCGGCGTTTCCCAACGGACGAATACATCGGTCCGCCGAGCACTGTCGCGCCGACGGCTTTGCACAGCTGCAGCGCGGACTTGATGTACGTCAGACTGCCGTTGCGATCCGCAGCGCTGTCCGACGACAGATCGCGGCCCGGGCCGAACGCGCCACAAATGATCGGCCGGATGTTCGCCTTTTTGTACGCTTCCGCCGCTTTTACGGGCGTGACGTGCGCGGGATCTTCGAGCGGCAATTCGAACGTGTCGAATCCAAAATCCTTCGCCTTCTGAATGAGGCCCAGCGTGTCGTCCGTGAACGGAGACGTCCACACCCATGAGTTTATGCCAATCGGAATTGCCATATTTTTTGCTCCGCAAGAAAAGTTCAAAGTTCAAGGTTCAAAGTTGACGGCGAACAGCTTTGAACTGCCGTCACTTCACTTTTTGTTCTGACAGGTATTCGACTAGGTCGATCAAATCCTGGGTCGTCATGGTGCTGATTAAACCTTCCGGCATCAGCGACTTTTTTTCTTTCGTCTTCTTCTTGATTTCCTTGGGGTCGATGTCGACCAACTCGGCATCGGTCGTTTTTATCGTCACCTTTTCGTCGGTGTCCTCAACTTTGATCCCGGAGATAACCTTCCCATCTTTCGTTTTGATCGTCCACGCTTCAAAGCCGTGTTGGATCGAGGCGCTGGGCGCGAGAATCGTTTCGTAGAGCACATCTTTCGGCTTCTCACCAATCGTTGAAATCGGCGGACCTATTTCCCGGCCCAACCCTTCGAGCTGATGGCAGTTGATGCAGTTCGGACCGTTGGGACTGCGAAACACTTTGCGCCCGGCTTCCACATTGCCCTTCATGTCCACCAGCTTTGAGATCGGAAGAATCCGAACACCGTCCTTCATTTTCGGCAACGGCAGCACAGTATCCGCTTTTTTACGAATCTCCGCATCTTCGTTTTCTGCCAGAGCCAGCGCGGCGCTCGAACGCATCTCTTCCGGAAATTCGTTCTTCGCAGCCAATGCGAGAATCGCCGTCGCGCCTTCCTTCGACCGCGCCAAAAACTTTACCGCCGCATCGCGATCCTGCATTTCAGCCGTGTCGTCGCTGATCGCCTTCAACATCTCGGGATCGGCTTCGGCGCTCAACGCGGAAGACGATACGAGCAGCCCAAAAGAAGCAGCGAGCACAAACGCGTTTACAGTACGGTTGTTTGTGTAGATTGAGAGAATCATGAACTGAGTATATAAGCCGATTTAAATTAGTTCAAAGTTCAAAGTCGAAAGTTCAGAATTGAGCGCAATTTTACGCTCAACTTTGATTTAAAAAATTTGAATTTTGAACTTTAAACTTTGAACCGGCGTTAAGCCGCTTTCTTCTTTTCCTTGGGTTTTTCCGGAGCCTTCTGAATTTCGGGCATGACGCGATTCAAGCGCCATGTCAGAATTTCGGCCAACTTCGGATCGTTGTTCTTGTGGCTCTTCGTCCACGCTTCCAATAATTCTTTTTCGCGGCCGGTCGCACCAATGCCGACGGCTTCGATGTACCAGCGATTCGTGACGCGTTCTTGGCGTTCCTTTTCGAGAGCCGCCAAGTCGTCACGCGTTGCGTCGTGTTTGTTCGGATTATAAACAGGCGATTCCGGCATCGTCGGGTTGATGCGATCGGCTAGATCGACCAACACGGGCAGCGCGCGTTCGTTTGGTTCGTACAGCATGGCAATCGACAATTCGCGCAGAACAGCATACGACGCATCACCCTTCAATTGGTTGGCAATCGCGACCATGTCTTGCTTCAACTGGCGCGCAGCGCGGATGGCCACCACGCGAATGTCCGGCGACGAATCCTTCAACGCTTCTGCAACCGAATCCTTGCCCGCATCCGTCTTGGCCAGGGCCCACAAGGCGCGCGCCTTCAGGTTCGGCTTGGTGGTTGTCGAATAGAGCTTCTTCAATGCTGCAACCGCCGGAGCGCCGCCGGTCGTCAACTTCGTGTAACCGATGTAGCGCGTGGCGAGATTCGGCGAACAGAGCGCGGTGATCTGGCCATCGACGGTGTTCGCGTCGAACGCCGGTACGGCCGGCTTGTTGCCCGTCGGAGCGAGACGATAGATGCGGCCTTTCTGTGCGCCGGGAATGTCGTCCTGCATGCCGTGTCCGCCAGACTGACCGTCGTACCAATCGGCTATGAACAAGGCACCGTCCGGAGCGACACAAACATCCGAAGGCTTCCACCACGAGTCGACCGGCTTGCCCTTGCTCTTGTCGCCCCATTTGTCGGCTGCGATGACGAGTTCTTCGAGTTCGCATTTGAATCCGGCCGCGTTTTCCTTCGTCATGAACGCACCGACGTAGCTGTACCACTGGCCGCCGGCGTTGCAATGAATCAACGCGCCATGGTATTTGGCCGGAAGCAGATCGCCTTCGTAAACGAGAATGCCCGTCGGCGAACCACCACCCGTGTTGTAGAGATTCGGCACGACGCCCGGCTGGTGCTGCTTCCAATGCGCTTCCTGAGCGGATTGCGTCGGGTACTGCATTTTCGCGCCGCCCCAACCGTTGTAGCCGAAGTCGCCGCCTTCCATCACGAAATTGAGGCGCACACCTTGATTGCCGTCGTCGTCGTTGTCGGACTGCCACGCGGTGCCGAACGAATCGACCGTGACTTCGTAATTGTTGCGGAAATTGTGACCGAGCGTTTCAAAGCCGGAGCCGTCGGGATTGACGCGGAAGGCCATTCCTTCTTTATAGCCGCCCTTTGTCTTGTCGGCGCCGTGCCAGATCTTGCCCTTCGGTCCGATGTTGCTGCCCGTCGAATCAACGACCAGTTCGCCTTTGCCGTTCTTGATAATGCCGTCGGCGACCCAGTCCGCTGGCTTCTTGATATTGTTGCCGCCGTCCAATCCCGCGTTGCCAGAATTAAAGTAAATGCGGCCGTCGGGTCCAAACAGAGCCTTGTGCAAACCGTGATCGTGATTGTAGCCGCTGAATCCATTGAAGAAGATTTCCGGTTCGCCCTTGGGCTTGGGCGTTCCGCTGGTTTCATCGATCGTGAACACCATCATTTTCGGGGATTGCGAGACGTACACTTTGTTGCCGATGACGCAGACGCCCAACGGGCAGATCAGGTCCTTGGCTTGATAGAAAACAGTGCGCTTGTCGCAGACGCCCGTGCCTTTGGAATCTTCGAGCACCACGATGCAATCGCCTTCCGGGCGCATGTTGGTTTTGCCGCGATAGTTACAACCTTCTGCGACCCACACGCGCCCTTTTTCGTCGATGTCGATGTTGGTGGGGTTGATCACGTTGGGTTCGGATGCCCAGAGTTTCACTTCCAATCCGTCAGCGGCTTTCAACGCCTTTTCGGATTCTTCGGCACTGAGGCCCTTGTTCGCTGCGGCGGCGCGAACAGACATCGCGACACATCCGATTGTGAAAATGAGAGACAACAAAATTCGTGTGGCGCGCATCGTCTGCGTTTCTCCTTGAAGATGAAATGTCGTGGCGAAAAGCCTTAGAGCAATACACCGGCGTGTTGAGCTTGTGCGAAAGATTTAAGGAGCGGGAATCGGTTTTGAAAGATGCCGTTACGCAGTCCATGTCGCGGCTTTCTCGCGAGCCATCTTTTCCAGCCAATGGGAACCGTTTCGTTTGGCCTCATCAATCGATCCTGCGTAGCGGCTCAGCGATTCGATGGCTTTGAAGACGCCCAACAAATCCGCGCGCCGCGCTTCGTCGATTCCGCCGCCGATGGCGACGCAGGGGACTCCGGCCTTTTTTGCGCGCGACGAAACGCCCGCGCAGGCTTTTCCCATTAATGTCTGCTCGTCCAAATAGCCTTCGCCGGTGATGACCAACGCTGCGCCATCGAGCGCGCGATCGAAGGCGATGGCGTCGAGAACGAGTTCGATGCCGGGCTTGAGCGACGCGTTCAAAAACGCCATGCATCCCGCGCCCAATCCGCCTGCTGCGCCTGCGCCGGGAACGTCTTTTACAATGCGCCCCAGATCGCGTTGAACGATCGCCGCGAAGTGTTCGAGCGCGGCGTCCAGCACGACTACGTCCGCTGGCGTCGCTCCTTTTTGCGGACCGTAAATCGCACTCGCCCCTTGCGGTCCGCAGAGCGGATTGACGACATCGCAGGCGACCGTGATGCGCGAGGTGATGATGCGCGGATCGAATTCCGTCATGTCGATGCGCTTGAGCTGTTTCAACGCTGCTCCGCCGGGCGGAAGTTCGCGCCCCCCCGCGTCGAGCAGTTTCGCCCCCAACGCTTGCGCCATGCCCGCGCCACCGTCGTTCGTTGCGCTGCCGCCGATACCGATCAGCAGGTCGAGGCCGTTGAATCCAGATTGCGAGGCGCGGTCGAGAGCGGCACGAATCTGATCACCGACCCCGAGGGTTGTAGCAATTTTGGGATCGCGTTCATTTTCGGCGACCAAGGGCAAACCGCTGGACGCTGCCATTTCGATGATCGCTTGAGCGCGTTGATTCGCAGCATTTTTTAATGCTGGAAATGTCATCGCAAAGCGAGCCGAATGCGGTTTGCACAGGGGATCGCGACATGGCGTATCGAACACGTGCGCATCCGGTATCTGACTGGCCAGCGCTTCGACCAAACCTTCGCCACCATCGGCGAGAGCCACGACGCGCGTTTCAAATCCGGCGGCCGCAAAGCCGCGCGCCAACGCTGCACCTGCTTCGCGCGAGGAGAGTGTGCCTTTGAAACTCGCACACGCGACGACGATCTTTTTCATCCCTTTTTTTCCATTCGTTCGCGTCGATGCAGGCGGTAAACGAACATTGCCCACGCGCCAAAGCCCAAGACGTGTCCCAGCCCCAGCGCACACAAATCCGGCCACAGTACTTTCCCGGAAACGGTGAAGGTGTTATCCCAAATCGCATGACGAATGCCATCGTCGTCTTTGGGGAGAAGCAACCCGATCAACACAAAAGCGAGTGCATTGAACGCAACAATGAAACCGATCATCGGCATCACGCCGCCGGGTGGACCTTCGTCTTTCTTCACGCGCATTTTAGGGCGGATGGGTTGGCCGGGCGCTGTGGCGACGCGTTTGGCGATGTCGTTGCTGAAGGGTAAAATCTGATCGCCGCCGACGAAACGAAAGTTTTTTCCGCACCACGAACAGTTCAACACCTCGCCGCACTTGCGCTCGGAGAGGTCAAACACTACTTGCCCACAGGGGCAGGCGGCAGTAGAGGGAGATGATGCGGGCATGTAAAAAGTCCGAAACTTGGCTAAATGGCAGGCGCTGCTTCGTGGAATTTCGTCAGGGTCTGGTACGCGGCTGCGATCTTCAACAGGCGCACTTCGTCGAAGATTTCGCCCATCAATTGCAATCCGATCGGCAGACCTCCAGGCGTCTGTCCGCAGGGAATCGAAATGCCCGGAACCGCTGCCAGATTCGCCGAAATCGTGAAGATGTCGGACAAATACATCGACAACGGATCGGCCGATTTCTCGCCGATTTTGAACGCTGCCGTGGGCGACGTGGGCGAAATAATGGCGTCGCATTTCTTGAAGGCTTCGACGAAATCGTTGCGGATCAACGAGCGGACTTGTTGCGCCTTGAGATAGTACGCATCGTAATACCCGCTCGACAACGCGTAGGTGCCGAGCATGATTCGGCGCTTCACTTCCGGACCGAAACCTTCCGCGCGCGACTTCGAATACAGATCGACGAGCCCCGTCTTCTCCAGCGTTCGATGCCCGTAATGGACGCCGTCGAAACGCGCGAGATTGGATGACGCTTCGGCCGTGGCAACGATGTAGTAGACGGCGACCGCGTGTTCGGTGTTCGGCAATGAGACATCGACGATCTCAGCGCCCAATCCACGATACGTTTCAATCGCCGCGCGAATCGCCTGATCGACGACCGGATCGGTTCCCGGGATGAAGTATTCGCGCGGAATACCGATGCGAATCCCTGTCAATCTCGCGGGCGCTTTCAAATCAAACAGTTCCGCTTCGACCGGCTTGTTCGCGCTGGTCGCATCGAACGGATCTTTCCCGGCCATGACGCCAGTGACCAACGCTGCATCCGCAGCCGAGCGCGCGAAGGGACCGATTTGATCGAGCGAACTTGCGAACGCGATCAAACCGTAGCGCGAAACGCGACCGTACGTCGGTTTGTAGCCGGTAATGCCGCAGAGCGCTGCGGGCTGGCGAATCGATCCGCCGGTGTCCGATCCCAGCGACAACGGCACGATTCGCGCGGCGACGACCGCCGCCGAACCGCCCGATGATCCGCCCGGAACGCGTTCGAGGTCCCATGGGTTTCGCGTCGTGAAGAACGCGGAGTTTTCAGTCGAACTGCCCATCGCGAATTCATCGAGGTTCGTTTTGCCGATGGGAATGCCGCCCTCGTCCAGAATCCGCTGGACCGCCGTGCCTGTATAAGGAGGGACGTAATTATTCAGAATTTTGGAGGAGCAGGTCGTGCGCGTTCCATCCACGCACAGGTTGTCTTTCAACGCAACGGGCACGCCGGCGAGCTTCATCGGTTTACCGGCTGCAACGTTCGCGTCGACCGCCTTCGCCGCAGCGCGGGCGCGGTCGTCGAGGATCGTAATGAACGCCTTGATCTTCGGATCCACCTCATGCGCGCGAGCCAGAGCCGCTTCGGTGACTTCCGCTGCGGAAAATGCTTTCGTCCGAACGCCTTCGGCAATCTGCGCTGCCGTTAAAGCTACATACTGTTTCGAATCCACGTCGGTTCTCCCTTTCAATTGGCGGCTAATATGGTACGGAACGCCGTTCAAAATCAAAATGCGAATTTAAAAATTCAGAGTTGATGCAAGGCGCTTTCGAAGAAATGAGGTGTGCGCAAACCAACATGCTTTTTGCGCTATTGCGCGGATTGCGTTTTTGCGTTCGCGGGTAATATATCCTTCACCGGCGGGGGTCGCCGACTTTCAAGGAAGCATCAATGCCCACATCGTTCGCAGCTCAACTTAAACTTTCTCCCGTCGAATTAAAGGCGCTTTCGGAATCGTGTTACGCGCCGGCTTATCCGACGCATGAAAAGATGGCGACGTTGATCGTCAACAACTTCCCGGCGCTCGGACGCTTGGCCGCGATGCGCTTCATTGAATGGGCGCAGGACAATCCTGGCGGTGTGATTTCGCTGCCGACCGGCAAGACACCCGAGCATTTCATCGCGTGGGTCTCGCGCCTTTTGAAATCGTGGGGTAGCGCTGAAACGAGCCGCATCCTCGAAAAAAACGGCATCGAGGCGTCGCGCGGCGAGCCCGATATGCGCAGCTTGCATTTCGTCCAGATCGACGAATTCTATCCCATGCCAGCGGAGCAGAAAAACAGCTTCCATTCGTATGTCAGCAAGTACTACGTCGATGGCTTCGGGTTGAGCCGCGAGAAGTGTTTGTTGATCGACGGAGGCCGCGTCGGACTCACCGATTCGCAAAATCACAAGGATGTGTGGCAGGATGGCACGTGCGATTTGGAATTGCGCACACGCCAAGCCCGTACCGCACTGGAGCGCATCCAGAAAGACGCGCTGTACCGCGTCGATCAGTGGTGTCAGGATTTTGAAGAACGCATTCGCCAATTGGGCGGCATCGGATTCTTCCTTGGCGGCATTGGTCCGGACGGCCACATCGGCTTCAATTGCCGGGGCTCGGATCATCATTCGACCACGCGTTTGACGCAGACGAATTACGAAA
>JANXLS010000621.1 GCA_025355035.1 Planctomycetota bacterium
CGCGTCCCACACCGGCGCCGGCCGGTCCCATTCCGACTCGTCCGAAGCGAACCCATACCGCTGCAAAAAGAACACGTTCGAATGCGGCATCAACCCCGCCGCTTCCACCGCCGCGCGAACCCGTCGATCATCGTCCTCCACTCCCCGCCGCAACCGCACGTTGATCACCAACAACCGATCACCGCCCAGCGCTGTCATCGTATCGCGCAACAAAACCGCCAGCTCAATCAGCCCCGAATCCGCGTCCATCAAATGATGATTGATCGACAATTTAATCGTCAGCGGCGCGCCCAGCCGCTCAACCCAAGCGCGCAATTTCTCCAAGCGTCGCGGCATCACAACCCCATTCGTACACAGCACCACATGCGAGCATCGCGCCTGAGCCCGAGCGATCCGAACGAACTCCCAGAACTGCGGATGCGTCGTCGGCTCGCCGCCTTCAAGCTGTACTTGAAACGACCCCGTCGCCGGAAAACTCCGCTCAAAATCACCCATCGTCATCCACGTATTTCCACGCGGCGACGAACACGTGCTGCACCATGGACAAGCCCGGTTGCAGTGGTTCGTCAGCGCATAATACATGCGATGCGGCCGTTCAGGATAAGGATGATCCAGCGGTCTGCTCTTCACAATAAAGCCTGTGATACCCGTTCACCCCCTTTTTGTCATTCGCTTTTGGTTTCGAATCTTTCTTAGGAGTGTGTGACAATTTACGCGACCCGTTTTTTGTTCAACCCCGAAGGAGTTATGGAGTAAAGCCCAGGGTTGCCACGTACCCGCCGCTACCCTGGGTAAACGAACGATGATGCCTTTCAACTCCGAAGGAGTTGTGTAAGCGAACTCCCATCCCCCTTGATTTCCAGCCCCCCTCGTTTAAAATCGCTCTTCGTCCCGTCACAAAATATGCCCCACGGCGTACGTCTTACAAGCGAGCCGTCGCCCTCCGCCAGATCGCCCCGCGTAAATCGCGCGTATAAAATATTGGAGCTCCAATCATGCTCGACCGATTCACCCTACAAACCGTCCTAACCTTTCTGACTTGCCTCGTCCTCGCTCGCCCCATCTGCGCCGAAGACGCACCCGCCGAAAAAATAAAATCACTACCCTCCTTCGCCGAACCTACGCTCTCCCCCGACCGTTCTGAAATCGCCTTCGTTTCCGGTGGCGATATCTGGACCGTCCCAGCCGCCGGCGGCGAAGCCCGACTGCTCGTCGCCCATCCCTCCACCGAATCGCGTCCCCTCTATTCCCCTGACGGCAAACGCCTCGCCTTCGCCTCCACCCGCTCGGGCAACGGCGACATCTACGTCCTCACTCTCGCGACCAGCGAACTCAACCGCATCACCTTCGACGACAGCAACGATCACCTCGACAACTGGTCCCACGACGGTAAGTGGCTTTATTTCCACTCGACCGCGCAAGACATCAACTCCATGAACGACATCTTCCGCGTCAGTTCTGACGGCGGCACACCCATGCCCGTCTCCGCCGACCGCTACGCCAACGAATTCTTCGCCGCCCCCTCGCCCGACGGCCAATCGCTCGCCTTCAGCGCCCGCGGCATCGCCGCAAGCCAGTGGTGGCGCAAAGGCCACAGCCACCTCGACGAAAGCGAAATCTGGGTCAAACGCGAAACCGGTTACGAACGCGTCGTCGGCGGAGCGTCAAAGGAAATGTGGCCCATGTGGAGCGCCGACGGAAAATCCCTGTACTTCGTCTCCGACCGCAGCGGCGCTCAAAACATCTGGCTCAAACGCGCCAACGAAGAACCGCAAAAAATCACCGCGTTCGCCGACGGTCGCGTCCTCTGGCCATCCATTTCTTACGACGGAAAAACGATCGTCTTCGAGCGCAATTTCGGCATCGGGTCGCTCGATCTCGCCACCGGCCAGTCCAAAGAAATCCCAATCGTGTTGCGCGGAGCCACGTCCGATCCGGTCGTCGAACACACCAATCTCGGCGGACGCATCCACGAATTCACCGTTTCGCCCGACGGCAAAAAAGTCGCCTTCGTCACCCACGGCGAAATCTTCGCAGGCTCCGCGCACGAGGGTGGCGAAGGTGTCCGCATCACACGAACTACATCCGCCGAATCGAGCCCCGCATGGGCTCCCGACAGCAAACACCTCGTTTACGTTTCGACCCGTTCCGGTACGCCCCACATTTTTAGTTTCGATTTCCAAACCGGATTCGAATCGCAGTTGACCCGCGATGCAGAAGGCGACGCCCAACCCGTCTTCTCCCCAGACGGAAAATACATCGCCTTCGAACGCGCCGCCCGCGAACTGCGCATCCTCGACGTCGTAACGAAAAAAGAAACAATCGTCGCCGTCGGCGAATTCCTCCGCCCGCCCTTCAACTCCCGCAACGCCTTCGCCTGGTCCCCCGACAGCCGCTGGCTCGCCTACACAGCGCCTTCAAGCAAATCGTTTCGCAACGTCAACATCGTCTCCGTCGACGGCGGCTCCAGCAAACAAGTCACCTTTGTCTCCAACGTTTTCAGCAACGCCGTCTCATGGAGCCCCGATGGAACGTATCTCCTATTCCATTCCAATCAGCGCACCGAAAACGGCCAGATTTCCCGCGTCGATTTGATTCCCCGCCATTTGAAATTCCGCGAAGACCAGTTCCGCGAACTGTTCCGCGACGAACCCCCGCGCGTTCTGCGAGCACCTCAACCCGCAACGGCCGAACAGCCCAAAGAAACACCCCCCGCACCCGGCAAGGAAGCACCCAAACCCGTCGAGCCCAAAAAGTCAACCGTCAAACCCGTTGAGATCGTCTTCGACAACATTCGACAGCGCGTCACCGTCCTGCCCGCCGGAGTGGACGCTCATTCCGCAACGATCAGCCCCGACGGAAAAATGGCCGTGCTCATCGCCGGCACTAACGGCCAGCACAATCTCTACACCTATGCCATCGACGAAAGCGGCCACGATACCGCCGTCGCACGCCAGTTGACTTCGACCGCAGGAAACAAATCCAACGCCCAATTCTCCCCCGACGGCAAGGAAGTCTATTTCCTCGAACAGGGACGCATCAACGCCATCCCGCTCGACACGCGCGTCCAGCGAACCCTGACCCTCTCCGCCGAAATGGACGTCGATTTTTCGCTCGAAAAAATGGAAGTCTTCAGCGAAGCATGGACCCTGCTGCGCGACAATTTCTTCGACGAAAAATTCAACGGCGTCGATTGGAATGCAATTAAAAAAGAGTATGCCCCCCGCGTGGCCGGAACCCGCAACCCCGACGATCTCCGCCGCGTCATCTCGCTCATGCTCGGCGAATTGAACGCTTCGCACATGGGCATCACGTCCCCCTTCGCAACCTCCGACCAGGTTGCCGGTCGTCTCGGCCTGCGCTTCGATCGCGCCGAATACGAATCCAAAGGCCGCCTGCTCATCAACGAAGTCATCCCCCAGGCCCCGGCCTCCATCGCCGGGATTCACGTCGGCGACACCATTCTCGCCGTCGATGGCAGAGCCGTTTCAACACACACCAATCTCGACGAAATGCTCCTCCACAAAATCAATCGCCGCGTCATCCTGGACGTCGAAACTACCGTGAAAGACGCAACCGGAAAAAACCGCCGCTTCATCGCCGTCCGCCCGATCAGCTTCCTGACTGAAAAGCCGCTCGTCTATCGCAAATGGGTCGAAGAACGACGCGCCTACGTTTCGAAAGTCAGCGGCGGCCGTTTCGGCTACGTCCACATGGCCGACATGTCCGAAAGTTCGCTCTCCCAACTCTACGCCGATCTCGATGCCGATAACCACGCCTGCGACGGCGTCGTCGTCGACGTGCGCAACAACAACGGCGGCTTCGTCAATGCCTACGCCATCGACGTCCTCGCCCGGCGCCCTTACGTGACAATGACCGGACGCGGCCAGCGCGCCGCCTCAGCCCGAACCATGCTCGGCCAACGCGCGCTCGAGGCCCCAACCATCCTCGTCTGTAACCAGCATTCCCTCTCCGACGCTGAAGATTTCACCGAAGGCTACCGCAGCCTCAAGCTCGGTAAAGTCGTCGGCGAACCCACCGCCGGCTGGATCGTCTTCACCTCCAGCGAACCACTTCTCGACGGCTCCATGCTGCGCATCCCGTTCATCAAAGTGACGACATCGTCCGGCGAACCCCTCGAAATGCACCCGCGCCCCGTCGACATCGAAGTGACCCGCCCCATCGGTGAAAGCTACACATCTCGCGACAGCCAACTTGACGCCGCCGTCGCCGAACTCTTGAAACAAGTCGGCCCCGCAAAACCACATTGATCCTTCAAAGCTCGGCACCGTCGCGCTCGCGGGGGGAGGGGTAAACGTTGGATAATCCCAATCGCTGTGATAAATTTAATGCCATAATCCGTAAGCTTCCGACCGGAGTCTCAACCTCATGAACACGCTCGCATTCGGCTCCATGCTGATCGCCCTGCTCGCCTGGTTTAGCATGCGATTCATCTTGAAGATTCCCGCGCTGCGCCGAACCATGTGGCCCGTCTGGTTGCTCCACCTGTTATCGATGGCCCTCGCCGTCGCCGCACTGCTTGTTTCCGGCCACCCTATTCTGTCCCCCGAACTCGTTTGCGCACTGATCGCCGTCGCGTCGTTCATTCTCTTCGCAATCATCTTCCTCGCCCTGTTGCGCATCCCATCCGCAAACGGTCGCCCCGAAGTCGGTCATCCTTTTCCGGATTTTAAGGTAAAAACCATGGGCGGCGTCGAAATGTCCATCCATGCGTTATTGAATCGCGGCCCAACGCTCGTCGTCTTCTTCCGCGGCTTCTGGTGCCTCTCTTGCACCGACGAACTGATCGGCCTGGCCCCCGTCCGCGCCGAACTGCAAAAGCACGGCGGCGACATCCTCGCCATTTCAGCCGACAGGATTGAAGTTCTTCTGCGAGGTTTGAAGCGCCTGCACAACTTGCCCTGTAGCGTCGTCTGCGATCCCGGCGCAAATGCCGTCACTGCGCTGAATCTGCTCCAATCCAACATGGCCAAATTCGGCAAAAAAGTCGCGATCCCATCCAACATATTGGTCGACGAAAACGGCAACGTCCGCTGGACGCGTTACGCCGACATCGTCATGGACCGCCCCGACCCGCGCCTTGTCATGCAAAAAGTGCTCGACCTAAAAATGTAAAGTCGTCGCCGTCGCGCACGCATCAACTAAGGGCCTGTAAAATAATAAACTGAAGAAGTCCGCCGCGTATTTCGGCCTGGGTCGAGGCGGACGCGAAGGAAGATATACGAGTGTATCTC
>JANXLS010001307.1 GCA_025355035.1 Planctomycetota bacterium
GGTGATGAGCGAGATTCGCCGGTCCAGCATGTTGTTGGAATGCGAAGCGTTCGGTGTTCCGACCGGGTTGCGGGCATATGTGCAGTCGGCCAATGCGCAGGAGATCTT
This sequence comes from Planctomycetota bacterium, assembly GCA_025355035.1. GTDB lineage: Bacteria > Planctomycetota > SZUA-567 > H5-PLA8 > H5-PLA8 > JANXLS01. The sequence goes on from JANXLS010001307.1 coordinate 109, forward strand.
CGACGGAATCATTACTACACACGTCGGCAGAAATGGCATTCCCAAGCGTTGTAACGCCGCGTAGAAATGAGATGGAATCGGCAATGTTCTCTGCTTTTCAATTCGCCCACTCACGATAGTCTTTGTTTGATTTCAAACACACCACTTTCGATTGAGAGATTCATGATGTCCCATGTCCCGAAATTCGCGCTTGTAACCGGGCTGTTTCTGTGCATCGTCTATTCATCGTTGCGCGCCGCCGACGCACTTTTCGAAGTCAAGCCGATCACCACTGAGCAGGCTCAGGAATACAAACTTGACCCTGCTTTCTATAAAAAAGGCACGTGGGTTCAGAATATCCTCATCGCCACCTCTGCCAAAGTTTCCGACTACGCGCATTTGGAAGCAGCCTACCTTTTTGACAGTGTCATGCGGAACATCAAGTCCGACATTGCCCAGCGCATCCGCGACAAAAAAGTGCTATGCATTCTGGTTGGTCACGCAGAGTTGACCTCTGATATCCCGCAGTTTACAACGAAGAAAACCGGCAAAGAGCTCGATTTTTACAATTGGAGACAGCGCGGGTTTTTGACGACAGTCGAGGGCCGCTCGACAGTGCTTTTCGCCGAAGAGGATGTCATGGAGTACGACGGTGGAATGCAAGCCGAGAGCATCCTCATCCATGAATTCGGCCACGTCATTGATGGTGCAGGCTTCGATCCCGCACTGCGCGAAAAGCTCGGCAAGTGTTTCAAACATGCCAAAGAAACGGGGATTTACGATGATGGGTACGCCGCTCAGAAATTCAAGCGAGTGACGAGCGAAACGCAGGTCTGTCTGCTTCAGGCGCTGGTGACCGCATTCCCCGATCAGCCGTGCGAGTTCCTCAAGAAATGCCTGGATGGCGGCGATATTCTCGTCAACGGAAAGCCGACTTGTTCCAGAATCGCAGTTACGAAAAACGACACGGTTTTGATTCAATTCGGCGGTCCGAAACAATGCTACGCCGCGCTGAATCGAGCGGAATATTGGGCCGAAGGGGTGCAGGATTGGTTCGACACCAACCGTACCATGGATCACGACCACAACCACATCCATACTCGCGATCAACTCAGAACTTACGACCCTGAGCTGACTGCGCTCTGTAAAGATGTGTTTATCGATTCTGACTGGCGCTTCGTCTCACCGCGCCTTCGCGCGGGGACGGGGCATCTGGCGGGATATAATCCGGCCACGGCGCCCAAAGTTGCGAAACTGGAGCA
>JANXLS010001311.1 GCA_025355035.1 Planctomycetota bacterium
GATCGGATTTTGCATTTGGCGTTCGAACTTGCCAGTAAAAAATGGCTGCTGGGCTTCAGCGATGGGCGCCCGCAGATTCGGAAAGTTGAAATCAAGGCGGGCGATTTAAACGCGCTTCTCTCGGCGGTCACTGCGGCGAAACTGAAATTTGGTTTGCCCGCCACCTGCCGCGTGATCTCGTGCTACGAGGCCGGACGCGATGGCTTTTGGCTGCATCGCTGGCTGGTGGCGCAGGGCATCGAAAGCCGCGTGTTGGATTCGGCCAGTTTGGAGACCAACCGCCGCAGCAGGCGGGCGAAGACCGACCGCATCGACGTTGAAAAGATGGCCCGCATGTCGGTGCGGGACGCCGGCGGCGAGAAGGATGTGTGGAAGGTGGTGAATGTGCCGGCGGCGGAAATCGAGGACATGCGGGGCCTGCATCGGGAGGCCGGCGAACTGACCGGCGACATCACCATGCACTCCAACCGCATCAAGGGCCATTTGGCCTCGCACGGCATCGTCTGTTCGATCGGAAAAACGTTCGATGCGCGGCTGCCGAAACTGCGCGCGCCGGATGGACGGGCGCTGGGCCCGCTGACGCAGGAACGGCTGTTGCGCGAATGGCAGCGCATGATGGCGGTGGTCGCGCAGTTGAAACTCGTCGAGGCGGCGCAACGCGCGCTGATGAAGCGAGCGGCTGAGAATCCGAACGCGGTGAAGACCGAGTTCGGCGCGGAAGTGCTGACGTGTTTGGAGAAGGCGAACAAGCTGCGTCAATTGCGCGGAATCGACCTGATGGCGTTCGCGCTGAGCTTCGAGTTTTTCGGCTGGCGCAAATTTAAAAACCGGCGCCAGGTCGGCGGGCTGGCGGGGATGTGCGGAACGCCGTACAACAGCGGCGACAGCGTGCGGGAGCAGGGCATCGGCAAGAGCGGGAACAAGCGCGTGCGGACGATCGCGGTTGAGCTGGCGTGGTGCTGGCTGATGTACCAAGGCGATTCGAAGCTCAGCGAATGGTACCGAGAAAAGTTCGGCGGGCGTGGGGGCCAGGCGCGGAAACAAGGCAGCGTGGCGCTGGGGCGGAAACTTTTGGTGGCGTGGTGGCAGTATCTGGACAAGGACATTGTGCCGGCGGAAGCGAAGTTGAAACCGACGGAGCCGAAGTTAAAAGCGGTGGAACCGAAATTGAAAACGACGGAAGCGAAGTTGAAAACGGCGTGATCGAGTTGGAGAAAGAACAGATGCGGGAGGGCAGAGAAAGTTGATGTGTTCGAGTTGAAGCGGTTGGAGAATTGCACGGGCTGCCCCTGGGTTCTGAAACCAGAACCGTGGGAGAGATGGTTGCGATTTGAAAGCCGTTCGTTCAAGGCCGCCGAAAGGCGGATGAGGAATCTGGTGCCGGACGCAACAGGAGGTCCGCACGAATAGAAGGTGGAGATCGGCGGAAACGCCGGCCACGAAACGAACGGGCCGACAGTGAAACTTAAACGCGTGAACCGAGTGCGAGCGGCTTGGGGGCTCTGCCCCCAAACCCCCGGGATTTAGCGCATGGGTCCAGCCAATGAAAAACCGGGCGGTGAAGCCCGGTCATTGTCTGGAACCGGCAAGGCGCTCGGGTCGCTTCCCAGCGTTGCCCTATCCTCATTACCGGCACTCAGGAGAGTAGTCCATGAAGTCGAAATGAAAAGAGAAAACGGATACAATCTGCTTGACGGGTGCGCTCATAGAAGGGGAGAGCGTGATGCTTTAGCTGTGCGCGGGTCAATAAACGGTTTTTTTAAATGTCTCTTGCAATCAGTACACATACCCCACAACCCAGCGCCTTTCCTTTGTGCCTCTGTGTTAAAAAACAAGTCCATCGGATCCAAATCACCCGCCCGCGGTCGTTTCATCAAATAATCTTATCGGACGATCCCGCATATATAAATTCCCCGTGCGTGACTTAAATGGCGTTCCAAGTGTAACTTATGAAGTGAGCGAGAGCGCTCGAATGCTCCAAACGAAAAGAAAGATGTTTAGAAATCGTCAGCGCGGTTGCAGAAAGATGGCAATTTCGTAGAATGTCCGGTTCTGTAAAGTGTATTCGATGCGGCATGTTTTGATCATAAAAGCGCAGACGTTTGTGCCTTCGATCAACCTCTCACCTGATTTAAAGTGAGCGGCAGGAATGAACTTAGGGAAATAAAGAGCGGGACGTGACCGCTTCAGTCAACTGTGGCGAAACTGTTATCTTTCCTTCCTTCCCCCCAAAGGCTCGCGCGCTCTCTTGCGTTACTCGGCAGCATTCTATTTTTCGCGCTGGGTTGCTGCTGGCAGCGCGTTGCGCACGCCGTCGAAACCGCTGCCATTGCTCAACCCGTTCTAACACCCGTTACATCCCCATCGGTCCCGAAGATCGTCGGCTCAATTATCCTCGACAATCCCATCGAGACGCCAATCCATGCTTCCTATAAAGGTAGCGCCGCTCAAGAGGCCCTTCCCGCCGCAGTCAATCCCGCGATCTCGCCCAACGTCATCGCGCGCGCGGCATCGGGAATGGCGCTGGATTCGAATCACATCGCCTACGGGGGCGACGTCATGGGAACGATCGCGTTACCCGCCAACGGCGACACCTTGCGTCTGCTCTGGATCGATGAAGCCGGTCGCGTACTCGCCGGACAGGATTACGCACCGGCAAATGGCTTGCCTGGTGGCAGCTTCACCTTCAAAATGCCGCAAGGCACTTTCGGTCATCTGCACAAAATCGCCCTCGTCCGCATTCCGCCCAATGGCGGTAATGTGAAGGTCGAAGCTGTTTCGCCACTCCGCATCGACGAAGCCATGTACTGGGGCGACTACATCGTCCTCAGCGCAAGCGACACCGCTCGAAAGCTCTTCCCGTCCAACGCCGTCCGGCTCGAATCGTTGCTGCTCCAGGATGAAAACCCGCTCTTTCTCAAAACATGGGCGACCCAGGCCGACGCCTTCGCCAAATCGCGCGAAACAAAATTGCTCGAACGCCAACCCGCTCTGTTCGACGAAAAAACGATCGACACAGCCAAATCCGCCGTGGAAACCAATCTCGCTAAACGCATCGGCGGCATCAGCCTCTTTTCCATGGGCGATGGTGCGGACCTCTCCAACAAAAGTCTGCCCTTCGATTACGATCGGTCGCCCGAAACACTTGAGCTTTTCCGCGACTGGCTCGCAAGCCGCTACGGTTCGTTGTCGGTGCTGAATAAACAATGGCACACGAACTTTTCCTCGTGGGATAAAGTTGTCCCGCCCACCACCGATGACGCGAAATGCGCGATCAATCCGATTTACAAAAAACGCATGACCATCTTGAAAGACGGCGACAAAGATAAAACATTGGAACGACGCGGCGACGAACCCGCCTTCTTCCTGGCGCCCAAAGAACTCCATTCTCTCGGCGGCGAAAACCTCTCCGGTTGGGCCGATTTCCGCGCCTTCAACGATTACGCATTCGCCCGCATCCTGCGCGAATTCCACGCCTTCGCCAAAGAGAAAGACCGCAACGCACAAGTCGGATTCATCAACGCCCAACCCCCGTCGGCATGGGGCGGTTGGGACTATCAAAATGTCGTCAATTCAACGGACTGGATCGAAGAACACAGCAGCATCGTGGCGCGCGAAATCATGCGCGGCATGGCCCCGAAGATGCACTTCTTCTCTGCCGTAAACGGCCAGGAAGCCGCATCGACCCACCGCCTCTGGGATCGATGGTTGCGCGGTGACGACGGTTGCATCGTGCCAACCGGCGACGGCGTGACGATCCCCACCGATGACATCGCCGAAATGACGCGCGGCATCACGATGCTGCGCAACTCCGCCCAAGCCCAAACCGATCCCATCGCAATTTATTATTCGCCGCGTTCGATCTATCTGCATTGGATGTTCGACAGCGAAATACAAGGCTCCACATGGCTCCGCCGCGACGGCCGGGAAGACGCTGTCCACGGCACGATCAATCTGCAATTTAAATCGTGGCTGCTGCTGCTCGAAGACCTCGGCTACGCGCCCTACTTCATCCACCCGGAAGACGTCACCTCCGGCAAGTTGCACTATCCCGACACAAAAGTCGTGATCCTGCCGAAAGTTCTTTCGCTCAGCCAAACTGAAGCGTCCGCGTTGCGCGATTTCGTCAATGAAGGCGGATGCCTCATCGCCGATGGCCAATGCGGAACCTTCGATGGTATGGGTAAACGTCGCACGCCTCAGGGCGCAGCGATCAAGTCTCCCGGAACGATGGACGCCGATTTCGGCATCGTTCGCAGCGATTTCATCGCCCAGGAACGCGGAGGCGAATTCAAAGGAGATGCCAATGGCTCGCGCGTGACCTTGCGCGGCAAAGACAACAAACCCGTCGGCGCCGAATCGCCCGAACTGCGCATCCTCGAACCCAACATCTCCGCCGCCGGTGGCATCGCACACGCCTCGTGCGCGGGTAGCTGCAAAGCCATGATCACCAAAGCCGCTGGCAAAGGCCGCTACTTCTATTTAAATCTCTGCCTGCAAGATTACGCCTTGTTGCGCGGCGATAAAACCGCCCCTGGCTTCCACTACAATTCCATGACCGAAGAACAATACGCCGGAAAATTCGGAGCGCCCACCGGCGGCGAAGCGCTGCGTTTGGCCGTCTCGGATATCCTCGATGAATTCGTCGGCGAAAACCCGCTGTCCGTTTCGTGGGGAGCGCCCAGCACACCCGCGCGCGGCTTGAAACGCACACGCTTCGATCTCGGCAACGGTGTCGCGTTCTACTCCATCATGCCTTTGGCCGATGCCGGTGGAAACGAAGCCGCTGAAATTAAAGGCGCGCCGCTCGACGCCACAACGCCCGCCATCGTCAGCGACGGCAAACCGCACTGCTGGTACGACATGCGCTCCGGCGAATACCTCGGCTCGTCCGACGCCGTCACCGCCAAGATCGAACCCAACCGCCCCGCGCTATTGGCCGCGCTGCCTTACACAGTTGAAAAAATTTCATTGAAGGTGCGACGCATCGATCAGAGCCGAACCTTCAAAATCGGAGCCGATCTCGTCGTCGCCGGCGCATTGCCCGGACGGCACGTCTACCACGTCGAAGTCTTTGATCCCGCCGGCAAACCCATGCCATATTACGCAACCAACATCGCCACCGAAAACGGGTCCTGCACCCACGTCATCACGCTCGGCGTCAACGAGCCCGCCGGAACCTACCACGTCAAATTCCGCGACGCCCTCACCGGCAAATCCGCTGAAGGCGACCTCCTCAAGGACGGTCAGCAATACAACGCCCTCGACCTCGACCCCGCAAAGCAATAAGCGCGTCCGAAGTTTCGGCTGAAACGGAGCAGTACCCTGCTCAGTGCCGCTATGCTCACCCAACTCTCCGAGCTAGTCCTTATACACATCTTTCTCCGGAGCTTTTTACCCCGAAGAGGTTGTGAATAAATCGATTCGATATCACGTATGTCCTTAAAGCACCTCGCAAATTTCACCGATGCGAAAGGACTTGTGAAAACAACTTTGATTTATCCACATTCTCTTCGAGGTTGAAATTTACACGAGCCGAAAGATGTGTATAAAGACGAGTTCGTCGAGGCGGGCCACCCAGCGCTTCAACAATTCGGTTCACGCCCCGAACAGAGCTTACGCCGACTGCTCCCAACGCTTCCGCAAAAACGCCATCATCGGCTTCGTTTGCGCGTTGATGTTCTCGAATTTCCCTTCAAACGAACACCGTCCCGTATACCCAATCTGCCGCAGTATTTTGAACAGCCCGATGAAATTTTCTTCACCGATCGTCGAATATCCAGGCGCAACACGACCGACATCCGCGACATGAACGTGCTTCAATCGCGCGCCCGCGTGGTACATGTTTTCATACGGCTCTTTTTCGTAAGCAATGTGAAACATGTCCGCGAGCAGCTGAATGTTCGGATGCTTCACCGCATCGACAAGTCGGGCCCCATGATCGACGCGAACACACAGATTGTCGTCGGAGCTGTTCAGCGGCTCGATGGCAATCGTCAACGCATTCGCTTCGGCGATGGGAGCGAGTTCCGAACAAAACGCGATGAACTGTGCCTCCGCTTTGGCGAGCCCGAATTCGGCCGGAAAACGCCGCGCTCCACCGGACCCCAACACAACCACTTCCCCGCCCAGCGCCCTGCACCGCGGCAACGCACGGCGGCAATAATCGAGTGCAGCCTGGCGATTCGCGTTGGGACCCGTAATCGGGTATTTCGCCGGGATAAAGCTGTTGAATGCCTCAACGCGCAGTGCGTATTTCGACACATCGCGATAGAGCGCATCGAAGACACTGTCCGATTCGTCCGGCGTCACCGCCCCAACGCAAAACTCCGCGAAATCCGCCCCCGCGGCCGTCAGCATGTCGAGCAAATCGCAGACCGGCACCGGCGGTTGGTTCTTCACTTCCGGAGCAAACGACCCCGGTCCACAACAGACGCCAAAACGCATGAAAATTCCCTCGTGAATGGTGCTCCCAGCATGTCATTGGACATACAATTCGTCCAACGGAATACACCGCTGTCGATTGGCGTCAACCCTCGATGATGACGGGCCGCTTGCAGTCACGGTTCATGTTGCTGTATGATACTACGCGTCAATTATTTCCCGGAGGATACCGCTTTGCTCAAACACATAGCACTCGTCGTCTCGCTCGTGTCGATCACCTTTTTGTCTCACGCGCTCGAAACAACAACCGCGCCCACCGCTCCAGCCGCGCCCACCGTCCCCGCCGCTGTTCTCGCCGCCATGGACGCGCTGCCGTTGCAGGCCCGTCCGCTCGAAATGAAACGCGCGAAGAACGGCGCGATCTACGCCAAGCTGCGTAACGGCTGCGAACTGCTCGTCCTCGAAAAACACTCCGCGCCCGTCGTCTCCGTGCAAGGCTGGATGCGCACGGGCGGCATTCACGAATCGCACTGGGTCGGCGCGGGCCTGAGCCACTTTTGCGAACACATGATGTTCAAAGGCACGACCAAGCGACCGACGGGCGTCCTCGATCAGGAAATTCGTGGAGCCGGAGGCGACGACAACGCCTACACCAACAGCGAACGCACGGTTTACTACATCACGTGCCAATCCAGCGGCTTCGAAACGTCCTTCAATGTACTCGCGGACATGCTCATGGATTCAACCTTCCCGCCAGAAGAAACAGTCAAGGAACACAAAGTAGTTTACAAAGAAATCGAACGTTTCCTCGACAACGCCGACGGCGTACTGTGGGAAACATTCGAACAGACGCTCTATCAAGTCCACCCCTACCGCATCCCCGTGCTCGGATACCCCGACCGCTTCCAACGCGTGACGCGCGACGAAGTTTGGGGGTACTATCAGGAACGCTACTCGCCCGACATCTGCACATTCGTGGCCGTCGGCGACGTCGATGCGAAAGTCATCATGCCGAAGATGGCCACGACGCTCGGAGCGTGGGTGCGCAAGAGCGTGCCGCCCGCGCCGATCGAAGAAGAACCCGAACAACTCGCCCCGCGCAGCGTCCAAATCACGCACCCGCTCTGCCAGGTTCCTAAAATTCAGCTCGGCTATCCAGGCATCGCCCTGCGCAACGACGACCTCTGCCCACTCGACCTCCTCGCCAGCATCCTCGGCGACGGCCGCTCCAGCCGCCTCTATCGCGAAGTGAAGGACAAGGGCCTCGTCAGCGACATCTCCGCAGCGGATTACACACCGATGTACAAAGGCTATCTCGTTATCAACGCGACCGTCGAAAGCGGTAAGATGGACGCAGCGCGCGATGCCATTGTGAACGTGATGGAAAGCATGAAAGCGATTCCGCCGACGCCTGCCGAACTCGCCCGCGCCAAACAGAAAATGAAGACTGCGCGCATCACCTCGCAGATGACCGCCGACGGTCTGGCCGGAGCGCTCGGACAGGACTGGATCGTCGCCGGCGACCTCGATTTCTCCGACCACTACGTCGAACGCATCCAACTCGTCACCGCCGAAGACGTCGTCCGCGTCGCGAAAAAATACATCGTCGCCCACAAGCTCAACGTCGCCATCATGCTGCCCAAAGAAGAGTTCAAAGAACAAGCCGCCACCGCAAAAAAAGATGCCCCCGCCGACACCGCTTTACAGGACGAATTGAAAGCGCTCCAAGCCAATCCGGATGTGGAAGGCGCGACGCTGCTGGCCGACAAAGCCGTTTTTGAATTCAAACTGAAGTCGAACGGAATCCGCGTCGTCGTGCGCGAAGACCGCTCCCTGCCGCTGGTCAGCTTCACCGTCGCGTCGCTCGGCGGAACGCGCTGGGAGCCGGCTGAATTGGGCGGCTCCGGAAATCTGATGGGTTCGATGCTCGATCGCGGAACGATCGCACGCAGCAAATTGAAGATCGCCGAAGAATCTGAAAACATCGGTGCAACCGTGGGCAGTTTTGCGACCAAAACATCGTTCGGCCTCAGCGCAACGGGACTCATGCAGGACGCGCCGAAGTTGATCGAACTGGCCGCTGACTGCATGCTGAATCCATCATTTTCCAATGAGGAATTGACACTGCTCAAGCAGGAGACGCTGCAAAACATCGCGCAGGAAGACGAGTCGATCACGACGATGAACATGAAGGTGCTGCGCCCCCTCCTTTATGGAAATCACCCGTCCTCGCGTCAATTAATGGGGACGCGCGAATCCGTCGAAAAAATCAACGCCGACGACTTGAAAAAAATCCACAAAGCCTGGGTCCAACCCGAGAATCTGGCCATCGGAGTCGCTGGGGACGTTTCTGCACTGGATGCCGTGAAGTTGATCAAAGCACAATTCGGCGACCTGAAGGCTGGTTCATTCCAAGCGCCAACCGTCCCGCCAATACCGGACTTGACTCAAGGCGTTTCCGGCGAAACAACGAAGGAAGGCATCAAAGGCGCAGTGCTGACTCTCGGCTTCCGAGGCGTCGATTCAAAAAGTCCTGACCGCGAACCCCTCGAATTAATCGGCAACCTGCTCTCCGGTTTGGGCGGACGTCTGAGCATCGCGTTGCGCGAAAAGCAAGGACTCGCGTACGAAATCTCCGTACACAGCGATTCGCAACTCGATGGCGGATCAATGATTTTCTACATCAAGACCGACAATAAATCGCTGGACCTGTCGCTCGACGGCATGTGGAAAGAAGTCAATAAACTCCGCGCCGAAGCCGTCCCGGCAAAAGAACTCGATTCGATCAAGAACTTCCTCTCCGGAAATGAAGCGATCGAATTGCAGAGCCAGCCTGGCGTCGCCACGCGCCTGGCCCTCTCGCAACTCTACGGCGAAGGAGCCGCCAAAGTCTTCGCCCGAAAAGACCGCCTCGAAAAAGTCACGCCAGATCAAATTCAAGCGGCGGCAAAGAAGTACCTCGGCCCGGAGAAATGGGCGAAGGCGATTTTGAAAGCGAAAGAGTAGCCCTTCTCCCCTCTCCCCTTGCGGGAGAGGGGTTGGGGGTGAGGGGTATCATGCGTTAACACATCTCGCGTACATTGTCACAAACCCAGATTCGATCCCTCGCCTACTTTTGTGTTGAAACGGGCTCGTGATTTACTAAACTTTTCATATCCGATTTTTTTGAAAAACTCATTTTTGAGGAGTGTAGTGGATGTCCGAAATCATTGAAGTGCACGGCCGCCAGATTCTCGATTCCCGTGGCAACCCCACGGTGGAAGTCGAAGTGTTCCTGGAAAGCGGTTCCCAAGGTCGCGCCGCTGTCCCCTCAGGCGCATCGACGGGCGCGCACGAAGCCGTCGAATTGCGTGATGGCGACAAGAAGCGCTATCTGGGCAAGGGCGTGCTGAAAGCCGTCAAGAACATTAACGACATCATCGGACCGGAGATTCTCGGTCTCGACGCCAACGATCAGCGCGCCGTTGACGCCGCGATGTTGAAAATCGACGGCACGGAAAACAAAGGCAAGCTCGGCGCCAACGCGATTCTCGCCATTTCGATGGCCACCGCCAAGGCCGCCGCAAGCGACGCCGGTCTGCCGTTGTATAAGTACATCGGTGGCTGCAACGCTCACACACTCCCCGTCCCGATGATGAATATCATCAACGGCGGCCAGCATGCCGACAACAACGTTGACATGCAGGAATTCATGATTCTTCCCGTCGGTGCTCCGACCTTCTCCGAAGGTCTGCGCATGGGCGTCGAAGTCTTCCACAGCCTGAAGAAGGTGCTGCACGACAAGGGCCTCAACACAGCGGTGGGCGACGAAGGCGGTTTCGCTCCGGATTTGAAGTCCAACGAAGAAGCCGTTCAGGTTATCATGCAGGCGATCGAAAAGGCCGGCTACAAGCCCGGCGACGACATCTGCCTCGGCCTCGACTGCGCCGCGACGGAATACTACAGCGCCGAAAAGAAAATCTACACGCTCGACGGCGAAAAAGAACACAAGGAAAAAACCGGCGACGAAGTCGTCGAAATGCTCGCATCCTGGTGCGCGAAGTACCCGATCATCACGATCGAAGACGGCTGTTCAGAAGATGACTGGGACACGTGGAAGAAGTTGACGGTCAAGCTCGGCACGAAGATCCAGCTCGTCGGCGACGATTTGTTCGTCACGAACGTGAAGCGCCTGGGCAAGGGCATCGCCGAGGGCATCGGCAACTCGATCCTCGTCAAGGTCAACCAAATCGGCAGCTTGACGGAAACGCTGGAAGCGATCGAAATGGCCAAGCGCGCACGCTACACCGCCGTGATCAGCCATCGCTCGGGCGAAACAGAAGACACGACGATTGCCGACATCGCCGTGGCGACCAACGCGGGCCAGATTAAGACCGGTTCCGCCAGCCGCACCGACCGCATCGCGAAATACAACCAACTCCTGCGCATCGAAGAAGCGCTGGGCGATGCCGCCGAATACCTCGGCCGCAAAGCGTTCTACAACATCAGCCGCTAAATGGTGAAGATCCGAACCTGTTTTAAGGGACGCGCCGCTCAATCGAGCGGCGCGTTTTTTTGATTGTGCTAATACAGCGGAAATTGTTCGTCAATGAATTGGGAGTCCTGCGGGCAATCGATCCCAAAACCGGATTAATTCTTCCGCGTTCCGCCGCCGAATACAAAGTGATCGCCGAACGCGCATCCGACGCTCGTCGTGCCGCGGAAGATGAAATCACCCGTTTAAAAAACGAGTTGGACCGTCTTCGAAAATAGTCCTGCAATTTTATTTATTTCCCACGAAAAAAGCGGACTCGCGTCCGCTTTTTTTGCTTCCAATCTTTTGCCGTCGTTCAATTCTTTAGTGCGACTTCAGCACTTCGTCGATGAGCCCATATTCCTTGGCCTGATCGGCGGACATGAAATAATCGCGGTCGCTATCCTTTATGATGCGATCCAGCGCCTGGCCCGTGTGCTTGGCGTACAGTTCGTTCAATGAGCTTTTCAAGCGGATGATTTCTTCAGCCTGAATCACGATGTCGGACGCCGTTCCCTGCGCGCCGCCCCACGGCTGATGGATCATGATCCGCGCGTGTTGCAATGCGAACCGTTTGCCCTTCGCTCCGGCCGCCAGCAGGAACGCGCCCATGCTCGCCGCCTGGCCTACGCAGTACGTCGCAACGTCGTTGGTTATGTGCTGCATCGTGTCATAAATCGCCAATCCCGCCGTCACCGAACCGCCCGGCGACATGATGTACATCTCAATGTCGGCTTCCTTGTTTTCGAGCTGCAGATACAGCAACTGCGCCACGATGATCGCGGCGGATACGTCCGTGATCTCGGTGTCCATGAAAATAATGCGATCTTTAAGCAGTCGGCTGTAAATGTCCCACGAACGTTCGCCCCGTCCCGTTCGTTCGATGACACTTGGAATAATGGCCATTATCGACAGATCTCCATTCGCCTACGTTTCTTCTTCGCCGCTCTCGGCCGCGCGTTCGATGCGCCTTTTATCAGACGCACCGCCAGCGAGAACCGTGAACTAAAAATTCACGTGCACCGCATTTTTTAACGATCTTTCCAGCGCGTTATTCAACGCGCCTGACGGCTTATCCGTGGGCATGCCCCGCGTCGCCATGGTCGTGACCGCAGTCATGCCCGGCTGTTTGACCCATCGCTCCGTGATCGTGTCCACAATCGTGCCCGGCTTCATGAGCGTGTTCGTGCCCCGCTTCATGCCCGGCATCGGCAAGTGCTGCGTGTTCGTGTCCGTCGTGGTCATGGCCTTCGTGACCGCCTTCGTTCGTGAACGGCTTGCGCGGAACAACCGCGACGTCGGCGCAGTCGGTGATGAACTCCATCGCCTTCTTAAAGCGAATGTTCGTCTCGATCTGCTGGAGCTGGCCTTCGTCAGCCATCTTGTCGAACAATTGCTGAACCGGCACATTCTGCTGGCGCGCCATGCTCACGATAACATCATCGACTTCTTCGTCTTCAGCGACCAGATTTTCTTTGTCGGCAATCGCGGAGAGGATGAAGAAGCGGCGCAATTCTTTCTTGCCGAATTCCATCGACTGAGCCGCCATCATTTCGCCGGTGACACCCAGCGCTTCCGGCGTGATGCCCATCTGGCTCATTTGCTGGATGTTCTGGCGCATGTTGTTCGACGCCGCCGCAGTCAGCGCGCGCTTGGGCATTTCGAACGATACTTTGTCTTCGATCTGCTTGAGCAGCGAGTTGCTGACGCGATCCATGATCGTGTCGCGAACTTTTTGCAGCAGCGACGAGTGGACGCGATCCTTCAGCGCCGCGACGTCGTTCATGCCGACTTTCTTGGCCAATTCGTCGTCGATCGGTGGAAGCTGGAGAACGCGCACTTCCTTGACTTCAAATTCGATCGTCGCTTTTTTGCCCTTGTGCTCAACAGCGGGAAAAATTTCGGAGAGCGTTTCTTCAATGACGCGCTTCTCGCCCTTTTTCGCGCCGAGCAGATATTTTTCGCCGAGATGCGCGTGGGCTCCGAAGACGTGTCCGTCCACGCAGAGCAAACGAGCGCCTTCTTCCGTGTGGACTTCGGCACCGTCAACCAGGATGCGCAACACGCCGGTCGCGCTGTCCTTGTTGGCGATCGCGTGATCGTCAGCGGCGGGACCTTCTTCAGCGAAGCGTTCGCGGATGCCATTCAACGCGCTTTCGGTTTCTTCCGGAAGCACGTCGATTTCTTCTTGTTCGGTCTTCAAACCTTTGTATTCCGGAAGTTCGAAATCCGGGAAGACTTCCGTTTTGAATTCGAACGTGAAGGGCTGGCCGCGAACAGCGACGATCGATTCTGGCGCTTCGAATTGCGGTTCGCCGATCGTGTTCAAATCCGCTTTGTCGATCGCGGAATAAACGGCGCGCTGCAGCAAATTGCCGGCGACCTGCCGTTTGACATCCGCGCCGAACTTGCGTTCGACGACTTCGCGCGGGACCTTTCCCGCTCGGAAACCGGGCAGGTTGACCTTGCCGGCGAGTTCGCCG
>JANXLS010000628.1 GCA_025355035.1 Planctomycetota bacterium
TTCGCGCGCAATTTTTAGCAGGCGGCTGGCGGGCGCTTGGCGGCGTGACAGGCTGGTGATGGCGCAGACGACTTCACGCGATGTTTTGCCGTTGAGCGTGCGCTCGCGCTCGATGCGGCAAATTTGTTTGATGCCCGGCCAGTCAAGATACGGAGGCAGTTTGTTTAGCGTTTCGATTTTCCGAACTTCAACGCGGTCGCCGTGTTTGTCGTGGCTTCACACCCCGTCAAACGCGTGTCTTCAGCACATTTCCCGCACGTTTGGCCGTGGATTGTACCGGTGCGTGTGATTCGACAAATCTGCAGGACGTCTGCCACGTAAGTCACATTCTTAACATCGCCGCACGAGATTAAATATTTATCTTGTTCCTTTTACGGAAAAATCAAATAGAATGTACGCGGTCTTGTTTGCAGAACGATCCATGTGGACATTTTGCGCTCGGGGCGGGTAAGTAAAGGAGAGTACCGATGTCTACAGGCAAAGTGAAGTGGTTCAACGATCAAAAGGGATTTGGATTCATTACCCCGGATGAGGGCGGCAAGGATTTGTTCTGCCATCACAGCGAAATCAAGGCGGATGGATACCGATCGCTGGCAGAAGGCCAAGCGGTGACATACGATTCGATTCAGGACACAAAGGGACCCAAAGCGACCAACGTTTGTCCGATCAAATAGTTCAAATTATCTGACGCGATGTAAAAAAGGGGGAGCTATAGAAGCTGCCCTTTTTTCATGCCACATTTTTCAAAATCTAACTTACGAAAAGTCTGTCCGTCCACCTTCAGCCACCCCATACTTTTGATCGCCGCCTGCAACTTTGTAATCTGCACCTTTATCGCCACAATCACGTATTTTTTCGACGCATTAGAGAGCCCCGTCAATAGGTACTTTGATGCCCAGAGCCTTGACTACCGACTCCTTAAACAACTCCGAGCGCAGCAGTAAGGCACTGCTCCGGTTATATCAAACACAGTTGAGGTAATATCAATCGTGGAACCGGCCGACTGATGAATGGAGTAAACTGCTGTGCAGCCTTCCAGCGCACACCGCGATCCTCAACTGCTTCCTGCATCGCGCCAAGATCATTGCCATCAGCCGCAAAAGTTACAGACTGAACGACTAGAGCGTTTTTCAAATGGATGAAGACAAAGATGCGCCGTGCCGGGCAAGCGGGACGAGGAAAACGAGCGAAACGTATTTGGAGACTACGTTAAGCGAGTCTAACGAAGTACCGCGCAGCCCGCCGCAAGCAGATTTGTCTTCAGACATTTGAAAACCGCTC
>JANXLS010000629.1 GCA_025355035.1 Planctomycetota bacterium
CTTCGTAATCAGCACAGCATTCGTGGCCTGGGATTGGTGCTTCAGTGGCTTCCTGGGGCATGTCTTCGACCGGCTTCGCTTCTTCGACCGCGACACCGGACTTGGGTGCCTGCTGGCCGCGCACCACTAGGAATTTTTCCACTTCGGCGTTGACGAAGCCGAACTGGGTTTGGTAGTCGGTCTGCAACTGTGTGAGCGCGTCCTTCTTGCAGGAGCGCAAATTAGTGGTAAGCGTTCCAGCATCCGCATGGGGTATAACGCTCTAATGATTAAAGTTTCCTGGGGCGGCGTGCGGTGGCCGGGAGCGAGGTGAGGAATGAGGCGTAAAGCGGTGGAGTCGTCGGCTCTTGTCAGCGTTGGCTATGATTCCAAGTCGAAGACGCTGGAGATTGAGTTTCCCAGCGGACACGTCTATCAGTACCTCGACGTGCCCGCTTCTGCTTGCAAGGCTTTGCTGAACTCGGATTCGCTGGGACATTACTTTAATGCCGCGATCAAGAAGTGTTGCTCTTGCATTCAAGTTCGATAGGCCTTGCTGTTTTGGGTTTCCATTTGTGCGGCAGCAACTGGTCAATCTCGCTGGCCGGGTGTGTCGAGATGCGTTCCAGAACGTCTTTGAGATACGCCCATGCGTTGACGCCGTGGCGTTCGCACGTTCGGATTAACGTGTACAAGATAGCAGCTCGTTTTCCGCCCGCGTCGCTGCCCATGAATAGATAATTCTTGCGACCCAGCGCGATCGGACGCAGTGCATTCTCGGCGATGTTGTTGTCTATCTCCAGCGAACCGTCTTTTAGGAATACTTTCAGCGCTTTCCATTGATTGCGCGTGTAAGTGATAGCTTGGCCCAGCGGGCTTTTTGGCAGCGTGTCCTGCATTCGTGTGTTGAGCCAGGTATCGATCCGCTCCAAAACAGGGGCTGTCAATGTTTTCCGCATCTGCAGGCGGATAGTATACGCACTTGCTAACGCGGCAGCGCGTTCGCTCGCAGGTTTTGCTTTCGCAGCTTCTATCCAGGGACGAGCATTCGCTTCGATCTGGTACATCTCTGCTATCATATCCAATACTTGCGTCGCAATCGGATGCGCATCTTTCGCTTCGAAAACCTTTCGACGAGCGTGCGCCCAGCAGGCCACCTCGATCACGTTCGGACCGGCGTAAATCTGGTCGTAACCTCCATATGCGTCTGCCTGCAAGTAACCTATGAAACCTTTTAAAAACTCCGCAGGCCCGATCCGTTTTCGCGAGGGCGTGTAATCGAAGACAGTCTGCGGATGCTTCTCGTCACCTACATACACCCAGAACCGCGCCTGCCTTGTTTTGCCGCGCCCGGGTTCCAGCACGTTGACAGGCGTATCGTCGGTATGGATCTTTGTTGAGCATTTGACTTCAGCTATCATGCGCTTGTAGACAGGTGTCAGCAACTCCGCCACCGTGCCTAACCACGCGCACTGCGTCGAACGTGCTATCGCCACGCCGTGCCGGCCAAAGATGCTTTCCTGACGATACAGTGGCTGATGGTCCGCAAACTTGCTGACTGCTATCCAAGCTAACAGTCCGGGTCCAGCCAAACCTTTGTCGATAACTTTATCAGGCACTGGAGCGATCGCCGGCTTTTCCTGACAGCATTTACAAGCATACTTGATTCGAACATGCTCGATCACATGCAGGCTCGACGGAATATATTCCAACTGCTCGCTGACTTCTTCGCCGAAGGGCTGCATGGGCACATCGCAGCAACTGCACTTTCGCTGTTCTTCCGGCAAGGTGTACTCGCGTCGTTCGCGGCGCAGTTCGCGCGGCAGAGGTTTGCGTCCGCCACCGTTGCGCTTTTTCATAGGTGAGTTATCAACAGCTGCATCGGCTGCCGGCGTTTCGACGACGGCTTCTGGCTCAGCGGGCAGATCGAAGAGTTGTTGCTGGCCCGGCGAATCCTGGAGCTTTTCGGAGGAGGGGCCGAAGTGTTTGCGTGTGAGATTTTCAAAGCGGGATTTGTACAATTCGGCGCGCTGATAGTTCTCCATCACGAGATCTTTCAGCGCTTCAATATCGTCAGGCAAATTCGGTCGCGTCATAGTTGAGTAGTAGACGCTTCTGCAGGAGCTTTTCGTGCGAAAATAGTCCGGAAAATCGAGCGGTCAAATATTACACTTTCGCAGCGAATTCAAAGCGCGGACGCCGCGTCGCGCCGGCCAGATCGATGCCTTCGAGTATCAGTGTGAGTTCTGCCGCTTCGATCTCCACGCTGCCGCCCGTGATCTTCGGCAATTGAAACGCGCCGCGCTCCAGCCGCTTGTAGTACAGGCAATATCCGCTGCGATCCCAGAACAGTATTTTCACGCGGTCGCGGGGCCGGTTGAAAAACACAAACAGGTGTCCGCTGAACGGATCCTGGGCCAGTACGCTGCGCGCCATCTCAGCGAGCTTGTCGAACGAGCGGCGCATATCAGTCGGTTGAGCGCACAGAAACACGCGCACTGCCGGCGATAGCATCAGCATCCGATGCGCTCCTCGCCGAGCGACACCAGCACCGAGCGCAACACCGTCATGTCGGCGCGGGCATCGAAACGCAGCACGCGTCCGCCGCGCAATTCCAGTTCAAAAGGATAGCCAGGCGTTTGCAATCCCGTCACGCGCACCGGCACGAACGCGGCCGCAGGCCCCGCCGTCTGCGCATCGCGCCGCGCTATCTCGCGTTTCCAGCGGGAAAAGTCATTCTGCGTCAAACCATGCTGGCGGCAATACGCCGCCTGGCTCAGCCCGCTCTTCTGCCTCGCAGACAAATGCCCGCGCCAAATCCGTTCCCGCTCACCCTTCGCCTTGCCATCCATGCCGATTCCCCCCTCGGCACAGCTTCGCGGATTCCGCAGGCAATTTGAAGACGCAGTCTACGGAACGCTTACGAATTGTTGATAACGTATCCGGAGGCCATTTGGGTGCGCGTCATTGAACGGCAGATCGTGCGGCGGGGCTATA
>JANXLS010000054.1 GCA_025355035.1 Planctomycetota bacterium
CCGATCCGACCGACACGTGGAAACCCGTCCCCCATCACGAAGTCGTCAACACCCTGACCGACCGCGCCGCTGCGCGCGGATTGGTCGTCAAGAATGAAAAGTTCGCGCTGTTGGACGGGACGTTGTACAGCGAGGGCGGCGTGCGGACACGCATCCCCGGTGCGCGCCTGTTCGGCAGCCTGGACTTCGAACCGATTCCGGGGATGCCGTTCCCCGCCGGCTGCGCGCCAAGCTGCGGGCTGCGCAACAGCGCTGACAAATCCTTCGCGCTGTCGATCTTGTCCGGCGCTCGCGTCTTCGTGTGCGCGAACGGCGTGTTGTCCGCCGAGCACATCATCAGCCGCAAACATACCAGTGGCCTCGACCTGGTCGCGTCCATCGACACTGCACTGGACGCATTCATGGAGAGCCTGAAGGGCTTCAACACGACGTACGATCAACTTCGCTCACGGCGGTTGACGCGAACGAAGGCGCACTCCCTCGCGGTGGAACTGGCACAGGCGGGCGCGTTCGCGTCGAGCGACATCCTGCCGGTCGTCCGCGAATTCGAGCAGCCGCGTCACGCGGAGTTCAAGGATCGCAACGCCTGGAATTTGTACCAGGGCTGCACGGAAATCATGAAGGCGCAGTCGCCGGCGCGGCAGGTTGATGGTTTCAAGGCGCTGAATCAGGTGCTGACGGCCGCGTTCAATTAAGCATCGCAAAAATCCAGCCGCTGCTTGTGGCGGCTGGATTCACATACATTTCTTTTCAAATCAGCGAAGTGAATATGGACCAGACCGAACGCAAGGCGCTCGGCGACGTTTTCGACCGCACCATCCGGTCGATGAACGGATTGCCGGACGTTATCACCACCAAAGCCACGACGGTGCGCTCGTTGTCGAGCGTGCTGGAACTCTCTCAGACTTTCATTGTCCAGACGTACCGACAACGGGAAGAAGACGACACGATCTTCATCGAGTACATCGGCGCGGAAGGAAGCTTGCGGCTGGCGTTGCCGTCAGCGGTTTCGGAAGTGATCGCCCGGCAGCGCGACGCGATCACCGGTAAGTCACGCAGCAAGGCCGCGAAGGCGAACGCGAT
>JANXLS010000056.1 GCA_025355035.1 Planctomycetota bacterium
GTCAGCCGCCACGTGAACAGCCGCCACAGCGCCCGAGCCACGACGCTGCGAAAGAGCGAATGCCCTCGCGTGTCCTTGGCCGCGGAGAACGACGGCATCTCCACCGACTCCGAAAGTAGCCCTTCCGGCTTCTTCTTCCGAATCTCCAGCCGCCGTTCTTGCTGTCGTATATCACTCTTGGAATTTCGCACGTGTTTTCAGCCACAGAGTTTCACGTTTCAAAAGAATGCCAACACCCCGACCAAAAGCAAAGCAATTTCCCCCGTTCCCGCCCAGTCACGCTTCCCGTTCCCAAAAATGCACATGTGTGCATTCCCCGACTTTAATGTACTCTCACTCGACGGGTGGCTCATCCCAAATGTACCCATTTGGGGTGGGTGCCGCAGGCTTCCGAGACTGAACCCCCACCACGATTTCGATGAAATATATGTATTCGAAAAATCGACCTCCGCTGGTAACATTGGCGCGACAGCAAAAGCGTTGCGTTGCAAACGCGCAGGATGCGCGGAAGAGGAGATAAATGGACCCCATCACAAAAGACGGCGCGCCCAATTCCATTCCTCAATCTGCGGTTCGAACTCCGTCCACCAGTTTGGTGCGACTCTCGCAAGTAGTTTCGGCACTTTCTTACGCATTGGATTTAACGGAAGGATTGCCTGAGGGGCATTCGGTGTGCTCGTGCCTCATCGGGATGCGGATCGCGCGCGAAATCGGTATGAACACGACAGAGCGCTCCGACCTTTTTTATGCGCTGCTGCTGAAAGATTTGGGGTGTTCAAGCAACGCTGCTGAAGTCTGCCAGTTCTTCGACGCAGACGACCGTGTTGTGAAGAAACGGCTGAAGCTGGTCGATTGGACCAGCGACTTGCAGAAGTTGCGTTATCTGGCCGGAAATGTCTCGCCCAGCGCCGGACCGGTCAGCCGCACGGTGATGTTCGCCAAGCGGATTGTTCAAGCGCCGGCATTGGGACGGGCCTTTGTTTTGAAGCGCTGTGACCGTGGCGCAGAAATTGCCCGAACGCTGGGTCTTTCGGAAAATACCGCCCAGGCCATCCGGCATTTGGACGAGCATTTTGACGGGCGTGGACAGCCGCACGGAATCGCCGGTGCGGCGATTCCCATACTGGCGCGGATTGCCAGCATCGCACAGACGACAGAAGTCTTCATCCACGATCGAGGGTTGGATGCCGCAGTGCAGATGTCGCGCGAACGATCCGGCAAGTGGTTCGATCCCGAATTGGTTGACGCGTTTATTCGGATTGCGCAGGACGAATCGTTCATGAAGTTGCTTGAAGGTGAGGGTGCCCGCGCGGATCTGCGTCGGCATGGGGGTCGCGCCGATGGCTACCGAGTCGGGG
>JANXLS010000059.1 GCA_025355035.1 Planctomycetota bacterium
CGGCATGATCAACCGTCGCGCGTCCATCGAAAACCTGAAGCAGGCCGCGCGAGAAGGGGGCATGCGCACACTGTTCGAAGACTTAATGGAAAAAGTCAAAGCGGGTCACACGACTTTGCCCGAAGCGATCGGCACCGCGCGTCCGGACGACACTGTTTCACCCCAACCCGCCGACGCCATCCCACTGGCCGAGTCCGCGTCAGGGTACATGACGGCGACGCAGGTGGATTAAGACAATGCTTGATCGCACGGGCTGGAATTTTGAGATTAGGGCTCAAACGGCAAACATCGGCACGAATAGATGCGAAAATTTAAAAACATTTTCTTTAAATAATGTGTGTGGATTCGCGCAAATTCGCGTTATTCGATGTTACGCCTTTAAAATCCTTTCCCGGCAATTACTATCCCACCATCTTCATCAAATCGTCGTTCGACGTTTTGGAAAACGCATCGAAATCCTTCAGTGTTTGATCGGCATAGGCGCAGGCGAAATCGACCATCGGGTCGTCGAGTTTGTCCGACTCGCCGCAGTACCCGGCGATCAGTGCGGCGTCGCCGGTTCGGGCGTGGGCTTTGGCGAGCATTCTGCCGCAGATGACGCTGTATTCGACCAGCGCGTCGCCGCCCAATTCCGTCGGATCAATCGATGCTTTGTGGTCGGCGAGTTGGCGGACCAGAAAGTGCTTGCCATCCATCGTTGTCCAGCCGACGAACGGGTCGGTGACCGTCTGAATGCAGTACTGACCTTCTGCGACGCGCTGGCCCTGGTGTTGGTACGTCGGCGCATCGGGCAGGTACTTCGTGTAGCACGATGGCACCGCCTGCTTAACCTGAATGAAGAGCGGATCGTCGGGGCCGTTGCCGAAGAGCAGGACAATGTAGTCGAGCGTCCCAACGCTTCCGGTGCCGACGATTTTGAACGCGACGTCTGCGGCGGTGTAACAATCGAGCGTCAAGCGGCGGGAGACGCCGAGCGTTCCGCGATAATCGATCAGCGCTTTGAGCACCGCATCTTTGATCTCTGTCGTAACCGGAGCGATCGGCGGGTCCGCGTGAAATTTGCGCCAGCCATCCGTGAGGGCTTCGGTCAATTTTTCGAGATTTTTGTCTGGCGAGACGCGTTCGGCTTTTTTCAGAACGACCTGAACGAGCCCGTTCTTCTTGCCTTCCGTGCTGAGCACTTCGTGGCGCAGGATGTCGATGGCCTTCATTTCCGAAAACTCCCACATGGCTTCGCGGTAGCTTTCGACGAATTCGTGAACAGCTTCACGGCAGTCGCTCATTTTGTCTTTGGCATCGCGCCCCGCAAGGATAATGCTGACGGCCATGCGCTTGACGTCCCATTCCCACGGGCCGACGATGGTTTCGTCGAAGTCGTTGATGTCGAAGACGAGTCGCCCGTCGGGAGCGGAATACGCGCCGAGGTTTTTGACGTGCGCGTCGCCGCAGATTTGGACGGTAATTCCGGTCGTTGGCGTCGCCGCCAGGTCGGCGGCCATCAACGGAGCAGCTCCGCGGTAGAAACTGAAAGGGCTGATTTTCATACGGTCGAATTTTGTCGGGAGCAGTGTTTTTTCGCGCCCAGCGTTTTCAGCCATCAACAGCGCTAGGGGGTTCGGTCGGTCGGCTGCGGGCTTCCAGCCGGCGTGCGCTGATCTCGGACATTTTTCGCGCAGGGCCTGCCCTTTTGCAATGCGTGTTTTGGGAGTATGAAAGCGGTCCGTTGTAGGCAAAATGATCGTACTCATACTGACTTGTCTCCAGCAGTGCGGCGCACGATGCAGAGTCGGTTGCGCGCTTGAAATGAGTTAACTAGCAGGGTGCTGAAAAACTGGCTTCAGGCGAAATTCGAGCGATTTTTGTTCGGATCGA
>JANXLS010000065.1 GCA_025355035.1 Planctomycetota bacterium
TCGATATCATCAAAGTTTCGGATACCGAATTTAAACATTAATTCCCATGTGCGAAGAGTCAGGGAGACGAAGAATGTCAGACAGACTGAATCAGAATTTGAAACACGCTATACCCGCTCAAATAGGCGGCGTGTTGCATGCTGTCACTGCGTTATTCGTCGCGATGTACGGATTGATAAGCACGTCGTTGGTGGCGCAGGTCGGTGGGCGGGGAGCAGACCCAATTCCTGCATTTGTGCAGAACGTGGGCGGTGGCGGAGCATCGGAATCGAACAATGGTGTGGCGTTTGGGTTGGGACCGAATGTTGTGTTTGATCCGTCATCGAGCTACCTTCCCGCGGCTCCAGTAGGGCAGACGTATCAGTACAAGCTAACGTGGGATTTTGGGGACGCGACAGCGGTTGTTGTGAAAGGTCCGGATTCGGCTACGAACGTTTTGATTCCGGTTCCTCACACGTTTCCGATACCTCCGGTCTTTCCAGCAGCGGCGAATATCGATCCAAATACTTCTGCGGGCGGATTGTATGTCGTGACTTTGACCATTGATGTGACCATCGTCAATCAAGGCAACATTTCGTCACCGGGACCGTCCGGAAAAACGACGAGCAATGTGCGCTCCGCTGAAACGAATTACGGGCCGACATGCTCGCTGGTCAATTTGTCGTCGCCGGCGACGGGTGCGTTGCCGTATCAGATTAATGTGGATTGTTCACGAAGTTATGATGAAGACGGATTCATCATTTGGGGAGCGATATCCTGGGGCGATGGTACATCGGATTTGCTCAGGCCGTTGCCGCCGAGTACGATCGCAATGTCGTCACTCCACAGTTATACGACGCCCGGCATATATCAGATTACCCTTTCGCTCATCGACAATGGCCGACTGGATGTGGGGACGGTTTTGCAATCGACACCTTCACCCGTAGATCCGTTCGCGGCTTTAACCACGATTCAGACTGTGCAACGTAATTTGATTGACTCGGGAACGTTGGTGGGATTGAAGAGTCCGACGACTGGATTTTCGATTTTCAATCCCGACCGTTACCTTCCAATACTGCGCCAGCAATCGATGCTGATTCAAGTTCCTGGAAATTTGATGGTTGTGAAGGGCAAGTTCGGACTTGACTTTCAGAATACGAACAGCGATTCGATTGATATAACGTTTGTTTTGAATGGCACGGTCAGCAACGTCGCACTCGCTCAGATCTCTCTCTATTTGGGCTATCCGAAGCCCCAGTTGCCGTTGACGACGCCGATTCCGATTCCGCCGCCAGCATCGTTGGTGTTGAATCCATTCACGACGGATCGAAAGGGGAACTACTTCAATTCGGCTCAAGGGTTAAAGTTCTCGATCGATCCAAAACGAAAGTACATGCGAATTCAGATCAAGCAGATTGCGTTGCAGAAGGCTTTCCAAATTGGGAGTGCGACGGTTGTAAATGGATTTGTGGACATTCCTGTAACGATTGGGATCGTAAGTGCCGATAAATCCACATCGCAGGCATTGAGCACGATTCTTCGATTTGCGTACAAAGCTCAAGCCGGAGCGAGCGGTACGGGTACGAATCCGCGGTCAACGCAAATTGCTAATTGAGTTAATTTGGGGATGAAGTGGGAAGTTTGAAGAACGGAGCATGCGCTCCGTTTTTCTGTTTGAGCAGCCCACTTGAAGTACCGGGTAAAACCCACGTACCGATTTGCTCGCGGGGAGAGGCTTCGTGGGCCTTTGTCTGATTCGCTAACGTAGTCTCCAAATACGTGGCGCTGGTCATATCCTCGTCCCGCTTGTTCGGCACTGCACATCTGGGCACATGGATTTGGTCCGGTGGATCTCATGCGACTTTAAAAATATCGAGTGCGAAAGATATTGCGGGACTTGTGATCCTTGTTATAACGGCAAGCAGAAACTTCAGATAAATTTGGTTAATAAGCGAGGCTCACATGTCGGAACCCGATCCGCTGTCGGTTATCACAGAGCTCAAGACCTACAAGATGACCAAG
>JANXLS010000080.1 GCA_025355035.1 Planctomycetota bacterium
TGGCGAACAAAGGCTCCAACAAACCGCTGGCAGCGATCTATGGCCAGGCCCTCTTCGAGGCGGCTCGTGATGCGGGTGTGCAGGATCGCGTCGCAGCTGAATTAATCAGTGTGAAAGAAATCCTGCAGTAGGATGCGCGAATCGGCATCTTCCTCGAAACGCCGGTCATCGCGTTTGCGGACAAGCGCAAAGTGATTGATGCGAGTTTCAAGGACTACTCCGCCATCACGCGCAACTTCCTGCTTGTGATCGCCGAACGCAGCCGCACGACCATGATCGACCAGATTGTCGATGCGTACGCCGAATTCGCAAACCTGACGGCAAACGTCGCCACCGTTGAAGTGAGCACCGCGCGCCCGTTGGATGCCGACGAACGTGAACGCGTGCAACGGGTCATGGGTGAGAAGTTGAAGAAGATGATCAAGCTCAACGAACATGTTAACCCTGATTTAATTGGGGGCATGGTGCTCGTGCACAACGACACGATGTGGGACAGTTCCTTGCGCCGCAAGCTTGACGACGCGATCAAGACGATGGAAATCAAGACTCATTTGGTGAAATGGACGGAATAATTAAATCGGTTTAAAGTTCAAAGTTCAAAGTTAAGGTTTCGCGTTCAGAGTTGTCAACTTTGAACCTTGAACCTTGAATGTTGAACTTAAAAAAACGGAGTTTTTTGACATGCGTATTGATGTGGATGAAATGATTGGGACCCTTCGCCAGCAGATCTCGAACTTTGACGAGTCGCTGAAGGTTGAAGAAGTGGGTACGGTGGTGGAAGTCGGCGACGGTATCGCCCGAATCCACGGCCTGACGAAGTGCATGTCGGGTGAGATGGTCGAATTCCGAACCGGCGTCTACGGCCTCGCGTTGAATCTTGAAGAAGACAACGTCGGCTGCGCCATCATGGGTCGCTTCGACGACTTGAAGGAAGGCGATCAGGTTAAACGCACGGGTCGAGTGTTGCAGGTTCCCTGCGGCGAAGCGCTGATCGGCCGCGTGGTCGATCCCGTTGGCCGCCCGCTCGACGGCAAAGGCCCGATCACGACCGACAAGAGCTGGCCCGTCGAATACCCGGCTCCCGGCATCTCCTTGCGCCAGCCCGTAAAAGTCCCACTCCAGACCGGCATCAAAGCCATCGACGCCATGATCCCTGTCGGACGCGGACAGCGCGAATTGATCATCGGTGATCGCAAGACCGGCAAGACCGCCATTGCCATTGACGCCATCATCAACCAAAAAAGCACAGGCGTGATCTGCGTGTACGTCGCCGTCGGCCAGAAAGAATCGACCGTTGCCGCTGTCGTCAAGCGTTTGCAGGAAACGGGCGCTATGGATTACACCATCGTCGTCAGCGCCGGTGCATCCGACCCCGCCCCGCTCCAGTACATCGCCCCTTACGCCGGTGCCGCGATGGCCGAATACTTCATGTACAAAGAAGGTAAAGACACGCTGGTCGTTTATGACGATTTGACCAAGCAGGCTGCTGCATACCGCGAACTGTCCCTCCTGCTGCGCCGCCCGCCGGGCCGCGAAGCCTACCCGGGCGACGTCTTCTACCTGCACAGCCGATTGTTGGAACGCTCGGCGAAATTGGCAGAACGCTACGTCATCGTGGCGACGTCCAAGACGGGTGTCATCACGGACAAAGACGGCGTCAACAAAGAAATCTACCACGCAGAAGAAGGCCCCAAGCACGCGAAGAAAGTACTCGAAACGCTTCCGAACAAAGCCGACCTCAAAGTCGCCCGAGTCACGGACAGCGGCGGTAGCTTGACCGCGCTTCCGATCATCGAAACGCAGGAAGGCGAAGTCTCCGCGTACATCCCAACGAACGTTATTTCGATCACCGACGGCCAGATCTACCTCCAGCCTGATTTGTTCAACGCCGGTGTCCGTCCCGCCGTCGACGTGGGCATCTCGGTCAGCCGCGTCGGTGGAAACGCGCAGATCAAAGCGATGAAAAAAGTCGCCGGAACGCTGCGTCTCGATCTCGCGAACTTCCGCGAATTGGAAGCCTTCGCGCAGCTCGGCACGGAACTCGATCCGGTCACGCAACGCCAAGTCGATCGCGGCTACCGCCTCGTCGAATTGTTGAAGCAGCCGCAATACAAGCCGATGGACACCATCGACCAGGTCGTCTCCGTCTACGCCGCCACGAAGGGCTTCATGGACGATGTGCCCATCCCCCGCGTCCGCGCATTTGAATCCGGCCTGATCGACGAAGTCCGCAACGCGCACAAGAACGTCTTCGACGCTTTGAACACGAGCAAAGAACTCACGAACGATACCGCAAAATTGCTCGACGCGGCGATCACAGAATTCAAGCGACGCTTCATGGCGGCGAAGTAGGGGGAGTGAGCGTAGAATTGAATTGAGCGTGGGCGCGGTTAGAATCGGCGGAGTGGATCGACTGAAAGGAAAATCGAATCATGCCGAATGCGATGTCCGCGCCGCGAACGAGCGAAAAAAAAAGGGCAAAAAACGGCAAGCGTAAAGCTCGGCCGACTTGGGAAATTGTCGACTACTTCCCGAAACAGGGAAACTGGTCGGAATACGAATACTTGGATCTGCCCGAAGACGGGCCGCGCGCCGAACTGGTTGATGGATTCCTGGAGTTTTT
Organism: Planctomycetota bacterium; assembly: GCA_025355035.1. Classification (GTDB taxonomy): domain Bacteria; phylum Planctomycetota; class SZUA-567; order H5-PLA8; family H5-PLA8; genus JANXLS01. Next base: position 2,624 of record JANXLS010000080.1, read on the forward strand.
GCCGATGCCGCAGCGCTCGCACGAACTTATCCTGGAGTTCATTTTCTTTGCGATGCGCAAGTTTGTGATTGCTGGCCGGCTGGGGGAGATTTTCCGTTCGGGACGACGACTGAAACTCAGGAATTTGAACATTCGAGAGCCGGACATCGTTTTTGTGCCTTTCTCGAAGGTGGATCCTTCGGATGAAAACTATGCGCTGGGCGCGGACCTGGTTTTAGAAATCGTGAGCGGAACGAGCAAAGATCGAGAACGTGATTGGGTGGATAAGTTTCAGGACTATGCCGCGGCGGGAATTGAAGAGTACTGGATTGTCGATCCGCAATTAAAGACAATTTCAGTATTGAATCTGAAGGATGGCACGTATGGAGTTCGGAAAGATTTTAAATCCGGAGAGCGAGCGGCATCGAATACGCTGAAAGGATTTGAAGTTGACGTAACGGAGGCGTTGGCTGGATTTAAGTTTCCGAGATAACACTGGTGCCGCAAGGTGCCTCTGAATTGGCGATTGAGTAAAAGACGACATGGCAAATACACGAGTCCTCGTCCGGCGGCGCAAGTCGGTCCGGAATACGCGCAAGATCACCAAGACCATGGAGAAGATTTCCACGGCCAAGCTTGCGAAATCGCAGAACGCTGCGATGGCGGCCCGCCCGTACTCCCAGAAACTCAAGGAGATCATCGGCGAAGTCGCTAAGGCCAGTGGTGGCGTCCAACACCCTCTGCTCGAATCCCGCGAAAAGCCCAAGAAGACCGTCGTGATCGTCCTGACCGCCGACCGCGGTTTGTGCGGTGGTTTCAACGCGAACATCATCCGCGTCGCGAAAGGCTTGATTGCGGATCTCACAGAAAAAGGCCGAGAACTCGAATTCATCGTTCAGGGCAAAAAAGGCATCGGTGCCTTTAAGTACATGAATCTTCCCATTGCCGAACGACTCATCGGTATCTCCGACAAGCCGACGTATGCCAAAGCCGAACAGATTGCTCAGAAGTTGATCGACCAATACAGCAAGAAGGAAATCGACGAAGTGTATCTGGTGTACAGCGCCTTCAAAAGCGCTGCGTCACAAGCGCCGAAATCGGAAAAGATCATGCCCCTATCCGGGCTCGAAGGTGAAAAGGCCGACGACGCGAAAGCCCCCGTCAGCGCGAAGCCTCAAGCCGAAGGTATGGGCTACATTTTCCATCCCGATCCGAAGACGATTTTGACGGAAGTTCTTCCGCTGGTTGTGAAGATGGCATTGTTCACGGCAATGCTCGAAAGCACCGCCAGCGAACACGCCGCTCG
>JANXLS010000103.1 GCA_025355035.1 Planctomycetota bacterium
ATGTACGCCGGCGTTCCCATTGTCGTCCCCGACTGCGTGATCTCCAGATCTTCGTCCGCGCGCCGCGCCAGCCCGAAGTCCATCAACTGCGCTCGCTCATCCTCCCCGACGATGATATTCGCAGGCTTCACATCGCGATGAAAGACTCCATTCAGATGCGCGTGATGCAGAGCGTCCGCGACGCCTTCGATAATCTTGAGGGCCAGGCGCGGCGTCATTTCGCCGCGATCCTTCAACTGCTTGGCCGTGCGCCCCTCGATAAAATCCATGACGAAATACGGTTTGCCATCGTATTCGCCGACCGCATAAATCGGCACAATGTTGGGATGCTGCAATCGAGCCGTCGCTTGAGCTTCGCGCCGAAAACGCAACACGTCGCTATCCGTCGCGCCTTCTCCTGCAAGCAACACCTTGATCGCGACCTTGCGTTTCAATTCGGGGTCGATCGCCTTGTAAACAATCCCCATTCCGCCGCGATTGATTTCCTCCAGCACCTGGTACGCACCGATAAATGCCGGCATCCGCTTCACGCCGCTTGTACCGGACGTTTTCATTCGTCCCGAAGCTGAAGCAGGCGCTGAAGCCATTGGTGCCGATTTCGCATTCGCGCTTCGCTGGCTCGGTGAAACGCGTGCGAATGTCGACTTCGGAACCTGGGGAGGGGTACCCGCGCTCGCAGACTGATTCACCACCATCGCCATCTGTGCGCGAGCATCAAAGAACGAACCGCAATCCTGACACTGCACGGATTGCAACCGTTCCTTTGATGACATCACAGCCGCGCTCAAGCGCACGTTGCTCGAACAATGAGGGCAATTCGCGTCCATCAATTCATCATAGTGAATTTCGCGAGCGCTGGAAAGTGGGTTTGAAGGAAGGCTTGGCAGGAAACGTTCAGGGCGTATCTTTTTTATTGGAACAAGCGAGAGTCATGAACGATATTCAGTAACTGAGTGGTTTATTTACGCCCGCTTCTCAACAGTTGCATTTCTCGCCACAATCGCCAGTCCACCCACAATCATGACGGCCCCAACATACAGCCGCCATGTCGGCGATTCGTGACGGAAAACAATTCCCAGAATCATTCCGACGAACGGATACAGATACGCGCTCGTCGAGACCCGGGACGGCCCCCACTGTTCGATCAGGTCAAAGTACGTCACATACGCCCAACTCAGTCCGAGAAATCCCAGCCAGCTCAGGGCGACCCACGTCATCGTCAGGACAGGCCATTTAACGGGAGATTGCGTGATCAACAGTGTTGGCAGCATCAACGCGAACGCGATGATCAACGTCATCGTCGCCGTGATGATCGGTCTTTGTCCGCGCAAATAGTGTTTTGCATAGCAATTTGCCGCAGCGTAGCAACCCACTGCGCCCACCATCGCGAGAATGCCCGGCAGCGTTGTGTGGCGTCCGCTCTGATCAAATGCTTTGCTCGAAAGCACCAGCAACCCTCCGAACCCGCACAGAAGCCCGCACGCGCGTCGCAGGGACATGCGCTCGTCGTGAAATAAAAAATGCGCGAAAACATTCGTGAACAGCGGCACCATTCCGTTCAGCACCGACGCCATCCCCGTGTCGATCCGCGTCTCCGCCCACGAAATTAAATTGAACGGAATCGCCGTATTTAACACGCCCGTCGCGATGAACAGCGCCCACACCCGAGGCTCGCGGGGCAACTCAACTTTCTTGACGCGCACCGCAATCAAAAGACCCAGCAACCCCAGTCCAACGCGCATCGTCGCGAGCGTCATCGGTGTGATCTTCTCGTCCAGCGCGATGCCAATCCATAAAAACGATGAGCCCCACACGATGCTCAGCAATCCGAACATAATCCAATTTCGAAGATTCATTCCGCCATTTTAATGCCGGTCGTCACATTGACTATCACCAATTCGTCATGTCAAGTAGCATGGCTCCAACTGCATCTCAAACCAGTGGTTCAATTGCCCTTTAATCCGATTCACCGTTTGATTCACGCTTAAAAACCGGTTATCGTTGTGAACGTAATATGGTGTGCATCGTTCAGGACCGTATCGAAAACGAATGTCGCTCAAGCTAAAAACCGGACTTATTGCCTTTGCGTTGTTTGCTATGCTGGGCGTGTGGCTTGCGATCCACACCAGTCATCGCGCGCGTTTAACCCAGCGCGAGGCCAATCCAACACAAACACAGGACGCCACACGCATCGGTCTTCCCGTTTCTCCACGGCCGCCAACAACAACCGAATCGCATGCTGCTAAAGAAATGACGCGTCGAGACGCCGATTTCTGGTCCCAACTTGCGCATCCGATTACCCTCCGCCATCGCACGCTATTGCCGGCTCGAAATGGCAGTCAAAACCTCGATGTCATACCCCACGTTTGGCTCGCTCAATTCGGCGGGCCCTTGAGCGAACAGAACCGTGCCGATCTTCGAAAAATATTTCGAATCACAACCCTGTTTCCCAGCGCCGACATGTGCTTTTACGTTCGGGCAACCGCGGCTGATTTGGTATCCGCATCGAATGCAGCAACACCTTCACTCCTCGGTTGGATTCGCTTGGAAGCCGCCGACAAAATCGTCTCTTCCGATGACACATCAAACCGACTCCGTATCGAACTGTTTTCCACGGGAGAACGGCGTCGAGTCGCTGAACGCACGGCTTCGCTCGGTGGCCGCGTTCTTCAAACCGGATCGAATTGGCTCGAAGTTGAGCGCAACAAGGCGTATGACCTCGCGCTCACTCTCGCTGAACTCGACGACGTCTACATGATTGAACCAGGCCGCTCGAAACTCGTCGTCCACAACGCCGAAGCCGAAGCGAATTCCAGCGCCACGCCGCTTTTCTCCGCGCCGTACAATCTCACCGGTTCCGGCATCACCGTCATGGTCCGCGACGAAGGTCGTATCTTTGCCCACCCCGATTTTGGCTCGCGTCTTCAATTTGGGCCCGATGTCGCTAATCTTCAACCCATTCAACATGCAACCCATGTTGCCGGGACGATCGGCGGTAGCGGAGGCAGCATCCCCGGCGCCGGCGCACGTGGCTTCGCCCCCGGATGCTCCATCGTCTCCTACGATCTTAACGGAGACGAATTGGCTGAACCGATTCAGGCGTTTCAATCGTTCGGAGCCGTTATCTCCAATCACTCGTACGGATTTTTGACGGGGTGGGACAACGCGAGCGGCACATTCACGGACAATCAATCGACGTTCGGACTGTATGGATCATTCGCGCGGAATTGGGACCTGTTGGCGCGGAATCAAGGTCTGATCATTGTCAAATCCGCTGGTAACGCTCGCGACGGAAACGGAGTCGGTCATCCCCACAACGGCACTCTCGCCGCTGATGGCGACTTTTACAACACCATCGACCAATCCGGCACATCAAAAAACATCCTCGTTGTCGGCGCGGCCAGCGACGCGGCGATCGCCGGCACGTCGACGGCGTCGAAACAAGTCCTGGCGTTTTCATCCAGCGGCCCTGTCGCAGATGGCCGTCTGCGCCCGGAAATCATCGCCAACGGCGACACGCTTCTCTCGTGTGACAACACCGCCGTCACCGGGAACACCTATGTTTCGCTCTCCGGAACCTCGATGGCAGCCGCTGCCGTTTGCGGTACAACCGTCCTCTTCATGCAGGATTACAAACGAATCTTCGGCGCGTCATCGTCGTGTGCTCCGCACTATCTTCGAGCCGTCTACGCTCAGACTGCCACCGATATGGGAAGACCCGGCCCCGACTTCCTCCATGGCTTCGGGATGCTGGACGCACTCGCTGCGATCACGCTTTTGAATACCGATGGCGGTACCGGCTCGCGCATTGTGTCGAGCACGATTTCGTCTTCAAACCCCGAACGCTTTTTTCTTCTCAGCAGCGACGGTTCGAGCCCCATCAAAGGCACACTTTGTTGGAGCGACGATGCCGGCGATGCGCTCGCCAAGAAGACGCTCGTCAACGATCTCGACATGCGTTTGATCAAAGCCGACGACCAATCGCAAACTCTTCCATTCATCTTGAACCCAGCCGCTCCGGACCAACCCGCCACACAAGGTGTTAATTCCGTCGACACCATCGAACAAACACTCTTAGCCGCTCCAGCGGCCGGAAGTTACATCTTTGCTATTCGCGGAACGACACTGATTTCATCGACACCTTTCGCGTTCGCAAGTTCGCACACCCTCACCGAACTTCAACCGCCAACGCCAGTCATTATTCCCAGTTCAACATCCGGCCCACCGCCCTTAGTTGTCAATTTCGATGGGTCGTCCTCCAGTGCGGCCCAAGGCGAATCCATCGTCCAATTCCAATGGATGTTCGGCGACGGTGCGACCGCGCAAGGCGCTTCAGCCACGCACACGTATTCGCCGGGCATTTATTTAGCGATACTGAAAGTTACCGACAACAAAGGTGCGTCGGCATCTACGACTGTTAAAATATCCGTCGCCAACATGCCTCCGGTGGCCGCGATTTCCGCCTCTCCTTCCGCAGGGAGTTCGCCGTTGAGCGTCCTGCTCAGCACGGATGGCAGTTTTGATCCCGACGGCAACATCGCGAACTACGCGGTCGATTTCGGCGATGGCACGACCGGAAACGGGCCGAATCCCACGCACACGTACAATGCACCCGGCTTGTACATGCCGAAAGTCACCGTGACCGACAATGGCGGCGCATCGAGTTCCAAATCGACCATCGTCTTCATCGGCGACGCGTTCGTCCCGGCGACCGCCCGATTCAGTTTGAATTTCGCACTTCAACCGCGCGACACGTTCTCGATCTCCACGCGCGCGCTGCCGATCGCTCCCAACGTCGATCCCACTGGACTGGAGGGTACCGTTACGTTTGGTCAGGCATCGTTCAATTTTATTCTCGATTCGAAAGGCAGATACACGTCGCCGGTGCTGAAAGTAAAACTCAATCCGCTCCATGCTCAAATGACTATCACGATCGTCAACGCCAATCTCATCAACGGTCTTGCCGCGTCGAACGCGACGAATATTTCCGTTAAAAATCTGCCTATTTCGATACCCTTTGCTGTTACATTTGCCAACAATCTGTCGTTTGGTTCGCCGGGATTGCGGTTTAATTACACAGCGAAAAAAGATGCTAGAGGAACTGGAACGTTGTTGAAACAGTAGCCGCAACGCGGAGCGATACCGGATGTCCAAGAAAGACAAAGTGACGTTCTTCTGCAAACACTGCGGCCACGAAACCGCACGTTGGGAAGGCAAGTGCCCCGGTTGCAATGAATGGGACGCCCTTGTCGAAGCGCCTGTTGTAAAAACGAGTTCGGCGATGCGTGGCGGTTCGGGCGGTGGCGGCGGGTCTGTTGCGCGCGCGTATTCGAATCCGCTCCAAACGCGCCCCAGACCGTTGCGCGAACATGCGCTCGAACACATCCCGCGCATGGCGGTTTCAATCGGTGAATTCAATCGCGTGCTCGGCGGTGGCGTCGTTCCCGGGGGGAGCGTTCTTGTCGGCGGTGAGCCCGGCATCGGCAAATCGACATTGCTGCTTCAATTGCTCGGAACGATGGCCGACGCGCAGGAATCCGCGCTTCTGTCCGGAGCAAAAGTCGAAGCGACGGCCTCCAATTTTCTCTACATCACCGGCGAAGAAGCTCCCAGCCAAATAGCCGCGCGAGCGATGCGCATGTCCGCCGACAGCAAGAAAAAAACGCGCGGTGCAATCTTCGACAGTGCTTATTTAAAACTCGCCAGCGAAACGGATTTGGGCAGCATTCTGGAGATGCTCGAAACCGAACGTCCCAGCGTCGCGGTCATCGATTCCGTCCAAACGCTGCGCGACGCCGGGATCCCCTCCGCCCCTGGATCGGTCAGTCAAGTCCGCGAATGCGCGATGGCGCTCGTCGAGGCTGCGCGCCGTTTGAACTGCGCGATTTTCCTGATTGGCCACGTTACAAAAGAAGGCACCATCGCCGGGCCGCGCGTTTTGGAACATATCGTCGATACCGTCTTGAATTTCGAAGGCGAACGTCGCCTGGATCTGCGTTGCCTGCGTGTCAGCAAAAACCGATTCGGTAGCACCGCTGAAGCCGGTTTCTTCGAAATGACGCAGGGCGGTCTGCGTGAAGTCACCGACCCTTCTGCGCTCTTGCTGGATCGCGAAGGCCACGACGACAAAGGCGCCGGCACTGCGATCGGCGCGATGTGCGAAGGCACACGCGTTTTGCTGATCGAATTGCAGGGCCTGACCGTCCCCGTTCCCGGCGGCGGTTCACCGCGCCGACGAGCCAGCGGTCTCGACGTGAATCGCCTCGCTCAATTGCTCGCAGTGCTCGAAATGAAAGCCGGAGTCCCTTTCGGCGCGCTCGACGTCTTCGCCAGTGCCGCGGGCGGTTTCACCGTGGACGAACCCGCGTCGGATCTGCCGCTCGCGTTGGCGCTGGCCTCCGTCGCTACGAATCGCCGCGTCCGCGAAGGCATGATCGCGTCGGGTGAAGTGGGTCTCGGCGGCGAACTTCGCCCCGTTCCGCGCCTGGAAGCGCGCGTCGCCGAATCCAAACGCCTCGGCTTCAAAACACTGCTGCTTCCGGCAC
>JANXLS010000130.1 GCA_025355035.1 Planctomycetota bacterium
CCGGTTATGCCCCAGCGCAATTCGTTTGCAAGCAAAAGCACCATTACTTTTTCGTTTCTTCTTTCTTTTCCGCTTTCGTCTCCTCCTTCTTGGACTCTGTTTTTTCGTCCTTTTTTTCTGCAACTGGGGGTGCCGGCGGCATCTTCGGGTTGAACACCTCGACCGCCGTCACCGTGACGAACGGAACCGTTTCGTTTGGCCGAGTTTCGATCGCTCCCGTCACAACCACCTTCTGATTCTTTCCAACGTAATTCGCGACCATCTTTTCTGCGGCATCCGTTTTGACGACGTAATACATCTCGTTTAACGCATCCGTGATCTGCGCACACGCATCCGGTTTCACCGTTTTTTCGAGCAACCCCCGAACCTTCTCTTCGCTTGCGTGGGAAATGATTCCGATCGCAAACACAGACACAGCCACTGCAGCCACTCGCTTGAACATACAACCTCCTTTACCTTTTCCGCCACGATTACCCATGAAACAAAAATTGAGCTACAATGAAGAGCGCCGCCAATATCATGACACCAATGCGCATGAATTTCAGCCGCGCGTGAAACCGCTCGCATTCCGCCGGATCGGTGCTGAGCTGCGCGACTGCCGCGATCCGGTCCGCGATCGATCCGTGATGCCAGCACGGCACGCGTCGATTGTTCCCACCGCACACACTCATTTTCTCCAATGCCGTGATCAACGGTAACGGTGTCCCCAAATATTCCGCGCTCGCCAAATCCGCCTCGCGCTCGCACTGCCGCGACACCGCTCCAAAGAAAAAATAAATGAACGTAATCAACATCGCCATTGTGAACGCGACTTGCGCAATCGGAAAGGCCTGCCAACCGTTCGCGACGCTGTTGTAGAGCACGCCTATCGACAACACAATGCACAGATAAGCGGACAGTTGAAACAGTGGATGTCCGTATCGAGCGTGCCCCAACTCATGCCCCAGCACCGCCTCTGCTTCATCAACCGTCAGCGTGTCCGCCAGGGACGGGCTGATCAGCACGTACCGGAATCGCGACCACAACCCCAACACACAGGCGTTCATCATCCCCGTGCTTCGTCCGCCCCACATCAGGATCCGACGCGTCTTGATCCCCGAGCGCGCAAGAAGATTCTCCAACCGTGCCTTCAATTCCCCATCCGGTAAAGGTTCACACTCCCACATCTTCACCGCCAAAATCGGCATCAAAACTGTAGCGGTCAAGGCCAAAATCCCGACCAGAAAAATCGACTGAGCGGGCTCGTTTTCCAACCACTCCGTATAAGCGCGCGGAAGAAATTGAGCCACGTCGCTGATCAGCGCAAAGACGATCGAGACACAGAACGGCAACCAGGTCATCTTCGCTTCAAAACTCAAATAGGCCAAAAGCGGAATGGCCCGCCGCCGTATCCCCGAAGCCAATCGCCACCGAGGAATCCACGACAAAATCATCGCGATCAAATACGGACCGATCACCAGCAGCGAATTGACGACAACGCTTTTGGCCAGCACAAACGATCCGATCGAAAAGTCATGGCTCAACCCAACCCATTGCGGCCATTGAGCCGCGATTGCCGGCCAATTTAAATACCAGGTTGCCGCCGCAAACAACGCCACTGAGAACGCCTGAGCCACCAGCGTCATTCGCGTATTGAATTGTTGGGGATGCAGCCCCACTCCGCCGCCATCCGGATTCCGCCCGAAATCCGTCCGCCGTTCCGTCAACCGCGCCGCGATTTCATGAAACAACCAAGCACCCAAACAGAACAGTGGCCAAACCCATAGCGCATCGAAGAATCGAGCCGGAGCCGATTCACCGCGATTCAAATACTCGCCGATCCGGTCGGCGCACAAAATGGCAGCAATGAGATCAAACGGAATTCGCATAAACGACAGTTCAAAGTGCAAAGTTCAAAAATTTCATCACAATCATGATACCAAG
>JANXLS010000132.1 GCA_025355035.1 Planctomycetota bacterium
GGAGTATCAGGATTTCAAGCAGTGCGTGCTGCTTGCGCGGCGGCGGGAGAAGGCGCTCAACAAAACCTTGATGATATTCCCGCGCTGGGCCACAGAGCCGTCGAAGTGGCCGGTGCTGCGGGACGACATGAAACCGGTCGCGACGCTCCAGCCGGTGCAGAAGGCCGTCACGCTTCGCCGCACACGGCTCGGCAACGACGTGATCGTCGATTCGATTAGCCGTTCCCCACTACGCGCTGGTCTGCTGCGTGAAGCCGCTGCTCCCGCGCCGCCCATTGGCCGACCGCTGCTGCCGCTGAAGGCCGGACATTTAGCATTGGCTCTGGCCGGTGGTTTGTGCGACGGGATCATCGACAGCAACGGAACCCGGTTCCTGATTAAAGGGACGCTCTCGTCCGCCGTGCGCCGGGTCTCAACGAAGCCACAAATCGACGACGGCGGGAACAATGTGGGTGAGATCGACACGTTTCGCACACGGTACGAAATGAACGTCCGCTGCCTGCGAAACGACGGTTCAATCGAAAACTACACGTCCGCCGAACCTGAAACCGAAGAACTCGAAACGGAGGTCAGCACCGAATGATCGCCACACCCGAACCCGTACCCAAGCTGGGCCTGTCCGAACTCAATCCCACCGAACTGCCCCACCTTGAAGTCGTCGTCCGCAACACGAAATCCGAAATCATCGCCAACGTCGGTGCGCAGATTGTGGCGCTGATCGTCTCGCCTCAGAACCGCGTGCTTTATTTGGAAGCCGTCTCAACCAGTGACGCTGGTGCTCATGCTATGATGGGCAGCGTTTCAGATCCACGCGGTGTTGTCGAGTTTCGCTTCTACCGTGCCGGCGAGACCGGCGACTACATTGAAATCCTGCCGCCCGAATCGCCCCGCGTGGCGAATGTTCGTCTGACCGTGCCGGGCTGGTCACGGTCGATTCACCACGTGGCCATGCTCGACCGTTCCGGTGACTTGATGCTCGCGCCGGATGATGCGACACTGTGGCGGAAGCTGCGCGAGAAAATGTCCTGCCCGACGTTGGAACAATGGGGTGGGGCATTGATGAAACGATTCCACGCCTCCGGCATGTTGCTCGACTGCGAATCGTTCGGCGTGCCGGAAGGGCTGCGGGCGTTTGTACTATCCGCTGACGCTCAGGATCGGTTCGATTCGATCATCTCCCGCCACGTCTCAACTGCCGGCATTCCCCGCAAGACCACTGCGTAATCCGTACACCTGAGCCTCGATCCATTTACCGCCCGGACTTCAATCACGGGCCATGTACCCCTGTCAACACATGTAAAGGAGGGAACGATGCCCCTGGCTCGTGACTTGAATGATTTGATCCACCGTTACGGCGGCGCGATCGCCAAGGCGGCGGAGTCGGTGCTGCTGCCGCGCCATACCCCCGGTGATCCGCTGCCTGATCTGTCCGCCATCGAAGCCTGCCGCTCGCAGCAAAGCGGCAAGCCGTTCACGTTCTACCCCAGCCAGCGCGAAAAGATCGCCGGGGCTTTGGCCGGGCTGAAGGCTAAGTCACGTGTCTGGTTGATTTGCGAGATGGGCTGCGGCAAAAGTCCGATGTCGCTCGCGGCGGCGTTTGCGTTGTTGCACCGCCGCCCGTTTCGACTCCTCGTGATGTGTCCCGGCCACATCGTCAGGAAATGGAAGCGCGAGTGCGACTGGATGATTCCGGGCGTCCTCTGCAAGATCATCCGCAACTTCACCGACCTGTTGAAATTTGAAGAGCAGGCTCGTACTACCGCTGCTCCGATGGTCGCCGTCATTGGCAAGGATACTGCCAAGTTGGGCTTCGACGTGGATCGGCCATGCGCGGCGAAACGGAAGATGAAGCTACGCGTGAGGCTGGACTCGCCGTCAGAAATGCAGCCCGGCGATTCGGACCCGCGAGAGATTCCCAGCGACAACGGCACCATTCACGAAGTAACGCGGATCGTCGATGTCGCATGTTGCCCGCGCTGCGGTCGTGGGCTTCAGCAAAGCGAAGAATGCTCGGAGCCGGTCACCTACGATGAGTACGTGACCCGCAACGAGCCGGCAACGTGCGCGGGATGTGGAGACCGGTTGCTGACCAACGCCCGTGGCTTCCGTAAAAATCCGCACATCGACCGATACATCCAGCGCCGCATGAAAGGTGTGTTCGACCTCTTGATCGCTGACGAAGTTCACGAGCTGGCCG
>JANXLS010000156.1 GCA_025355035.1 Planctomycetota bacterium
GTGCCGCTGGATGAAGCGCTCGCGCAAGCGACGGTCGATCTGTCCGGCCGCGCGTGTTTCTGCTCCGTTGGAACCGACCGCCTTGGCAAAGGAAAAGTCGGCACGTTCGACGTCGAATTGTTGGAAGATTTTCTGGGCGCGTTTGCCAATGCCAGCGGGACGACACTGCACATCGACATCCGCGCCGGGCGCAATTGTCATCACATGATCGAAGCCACGTTCAAAGCGTTCGCACGAGCGTTGCGCGAAGCCTGCGAACTCGATCCACGCGGGTCCGGCGTGCCATCCACAAAGGGCGTACTTTAAAGCTTCGTCCGTACGACTTATAGAAGTATAGGAACCCCAAATCTTATTCTACCGACCAAAGGATTGCCTGTGCCTGACGAAGTACCCGAAGTAAAGCCGCCAACACCGATCAGCCCCGACGAGATGCGCCGCTGTGCTGAAATCCTGAACGCCATCATTGCCGACCGCGGAATTCTCGTTCAACTCTCAAAAGAGGAACGCGTCAAACTTGTCAGCGCGGCCGGCCGCGTATCGCGCCCCACACGTGACGAAGAACGCCGATTGCGCCGCACATTCAACAAAGTCCAAAAGATTGAAGAGCGCACCGCTGATCGTCAAGCCAAAGCCGAAACCGGCATTCGTTCTGCGCGCGAAACCGCTGTCTTCGTCGCCCCGGCACAACTCTCCTACGCCGAATCGAATCCCGAAACGCAGTACCGTGACTTAAAGAATCCGAAGAATTGTTACGTCTGCAAACAGGACTTTACGAAGCTTCATTTCTTTTACGACGCCATGTGCCCGTCGTGTGCGGAGTTCAATTATGCGAAACGCTTCCAAAGCGCATCGCTAGACGGTTGGACCGCTGTCATAACCGGCTCGCGCTTGAAGATCGGTTATCACGCTGCGTTGAAGATGCTGCGCGCCGGAGCGACGGTCATCGCCACGACACGCTTCCCGCACGACTCCGCGTTGCGCTACTCGCGCGAACCGGATTTTACGCGATGGCGCGACCGGATTCACGTCCACGGATTGGATCTGCGCCATTCGCCCAGCGTCGAAATTTTCACGCGCTACCTCAACGCTCGACTGGAATCGCTCGATCTGTTGATCAACAACGCCGCCCAAACCGTCCGCCGGCCCGTCGGCTTTTACAAGCACCTGCTCGAGTTCGAAGCCCTGCGCTGGAACGAATTGCCCGCTGAGGCGCGTCCGTTATTGGAAGCCCATGAGAATTGCAAATCCGCCCTGGCATCCGGCGATCGAGCGCAGTTGGACGGCCCGCATTCATCGGAGTCCGACACCACGGGTCTAGCGGTGCTGGGCGGTTCCTGCGGAGCCGGGATGGGCATTCGGGCGTCGGCGGCGCTGTCGCAAGTTCGCTACACCTACGACGATGTTCAGAGCGGTCGCGACGTGTTTCCTGAAGGCAAGATCGACGCCGATTTGCAGCAGATTGATCTCCGCACGCAGAACAGTTGGCGCATGGCCTTGGCTGATGTCCCCACGCCGGAGATGCTCGAAGTTCAACTCGTCAACGCCGTCGCGCCGTTCATTCTGTGCAGCAAACTCAAACCGCTGATGCTGAAGAATCCGACGGGCCAACGGCACATCGTCAACGTCTCGGCGATGGAAGGTATTTTTTCGCGCGGAACGAAAACCGACAAACACCCGCACACCAACATGGCGAAAGCCGCGTTGAATATGATGACGCTGACCAGCGCGCCCGACTATGCGGCCGACGGAATTTTCATGAATGCCGTCGACACCGGCTGGGTGACCGACGAAGATCCCGCAGCACACGCCGCGCGCAAACGCGAACAACACGATTTCCAGCCCCCGCTGGATATCGTTGACGGTGCCGCCCGCGTCTGCGATCCTTTTTTTGCCGGGCTGATCTCGGGCGAGCATGTGTGGGGCAAGTTCTTAAAGGATTATAAACCGGCGAGTTGGTAGGGGAGTTTTCCGCCCCCTCCCGTTTGTATTGTGATCGCGCCCACATTGCGGCCAACGTAATTTGCGCTATGATAACGCGCATGAAAACGACGGAAGAATACCCAACCGCATCGGCATTGCCGGATGAATTGAAGATTGAAACGATCAACCGGCCCATTGATCTGGACATCGCTGTTCCGGGATCGAAGAGTATCAGCAACCGCTATCTTGGCATGAGCGCGCTGGCCGACGGCGAAGTCGTGCTGAACGGTCTCCTGCGCAGCGACGACACCCATTACATGGTCGAAGGCTTGAAGACGCTCGGCTACGACGTTCGCCCGGATTGGAACGCGCTGACCTGCCGCGTCATGGGCGAAGGCGGCACCATCCCGGCAAAAGGCGCTGAAATTTTCACCGGCGCGGCCGGTACCGCGATGCGGTTTCTTTCCGCTTTCGTCACGCTCGGCCAAGGTCGCTTTCGACTCGACGGCACACAGCGCATGCGCGAACGGCCAATCGAAGATTTGTTGCAGGGACTCCGCTTGCTCGGCGTCAACGCGCGCAGCGAATTCGATAACGGGTGTCCGCCCGTCATTGTTGAAGCCTCGGGCCTCCCCGGCGGCGTCATGCAGATCGATGGCTCCCGCTCGAGCCAATACATCAGCGCCATTCTCCAAGTCGCGCCCTACGCTCGCACGCCGATGATGATCGAAGTGACCGGCGATTTTGTCTCACGACCGTTCGTCGAATTGACGTTGAAAGGCATGTCCGATTTCGGCGTGTTGACGGCAACCGAAGGCGTCCGCATTTACCGCCCGACGCATGGCGTCAAATACCGCTCCGGCACGTATGAAATAGAAGGTGACGCGACGGCGGCCAGTTATTTTCTCGGAGCGGCCGCGATTTTGGGCGGACGCTGCTGCGTGACCAACGTCTGTTCGAATTCCGCGCAAGGCGACACGCGTTTCGCCGACGTGCTGCGCCGGATGGGTTGCAAAGTCCGCACCGGATTCCTCTCCGGCAAGCGCGGCATTGAAGTCTATCGCGATCCCAAAACGCCGTTGAACGCGATTGATGTGGACATGAATGACATGCCCGACGTCGTACTGACGCTCGCCGTCGTCTGCCTCTTCGCGCAAGGAACGTCGACGATCATGAACGTGGGTAATCTGCGCATCAAAGAGACGGATCGATTGTCCGCGCTCGCGAAGGAATTGAGTCGCATCGGAGCCACCATCCAAGAAGGCGTAGACTCGCTCGAAATCACGCCCGGCAAACCCCTGGTTGCGTCTGTCGAAACCTACGATGATCACCGCATGGCGATGAGTCTCGCGCTGGCGGGATTGGGCCAGGAAGGTGTGACGATCAAAAATCCGGCATGTGTTTCGAAGACGTATCCGGAGTTCTTCAAGGACCTCAGCAGGTTGTAAACGCCCAGTTATTTCTCGGCGCGTTTCAGGCGTGAATAGCTCAACAGATTCGCGAGCAATCGATACGCGCCAGGCACGCCCGTTCTGAATTGGTGCTGCAAAAAATAACTTGTGTAAATAAATCCGCCGCGCCCGACATCCGCGACGAGCAATCCCCCGTCGAGCGCTTTTTCGCCCGGATCATGGCTCGTCAAAAGGGGCGTGTATTCATCCGCCCATGTGCGCGGAAAATACGCACCGCGTTCCTGCGCCCAACCTTCGAAATCTTTCTGCCACAGCCGGCACGGACGCAGCATGAGTTGATGCGCCGGGCGAAGAATCGTCACTGGCGCGTCTTCACGCGTGATGCGATCGAACGACAGGTCGATCGGAAACGGAGCGATCTCCCCGCCGCCGCCCACGCCGCGAAACATTCCCACGCCGCGCACCGCCGGGTCCTTGCTGCGATCGTTCCAATCGAAATCCTTCTGATACATGCACACGACCGTCCCACCGTCCTCCATGAACGTTTTAAAGCGGTCCTTTATTTTGCGGACGATGGGGCGTTGCTGCGTCGAACGGATATCGAGAACGATTGTCTGATATTTGTTCAAATCGCCCGTCAGCAAATCGTCATCGGTCGGCGCTTCGAAGGAAAACGTACCGCGCCCAACTCCGGCGTCCTGCATCCGTTTGAACGCGTTGTAAAGCTGCTCATCCACGCCACGGATCAACGCGACGCGCAGGTTGTTCGGAACGTCCAACGCCACGCGGCGAATGGTTTGCTCCGGCGTTTTATAAAATCCGTTCGCGTCCCACACGTTCGTCTGGATTGTGATGCCTGCGTTCAGCTTTTCGATCGAGAACCACTGATTAAACGACCACACGGCCGTATCGCCTTTAAAGTTTAGCGGAAGCACTTTTCCCGTCTCCCCCTCCTTTGGTTTCTCGCCTATTGTTGCTGAAAGGAAGATCGGATCTTTGATTTTCTTGTTGCACCGGGCGAGCAATTTAAAATGAGCCGCTTCTTTGTCTTCATTCGCCAGATTCGGATCGCTGAAAATGAGCAGCGGGCTGGGCGAAACTGTGAAGGTGAATGGCGGGGCGACAGTCAGCGGAACGTGCGCTTCGAGCGTGACATCGACTGATCGCTTTCCTTTCTCGTCAGTCATTTCGACAGTTGCCAAGACCTCCGCGATTAACGGTGCGACTGTTGTTTCGTTGCTAAAAAGATGGTCCTCTTGCGGATACGACAACGGCACATCGATGCCCGCTCCTGCAGAGAGTTCCACCGTCTCGACTCCGCCAGAATTCAGTTTCTGGGGTTTGTCGGGCGACCAGACGCCTTTGGCTAGCGTCCATCCCATATCGCGCGGCTTCAGCGAAATTTTGACCAATCCAATGGAGGATAATCCCTGATTTGCGATTCGAACGGAGATTGGCGCAACCTCGCCGCCCACGATGAATTCATCATCGCAACGCACTTCCACTTTCAATCCCAGCGCGGCGACGAGCGCCCGGTTCAAATGAACTTCGGACGCCTGTGCGCCTTGCATATGGGGCGGATTTCTCGCGAGGACAATTTCACGTGCCAGGGTACCGGCGTCCAGCTTTTTCAAGTCGATCCCATCCGCTATGTCGGCTGCGAACTGGAGTCCGACTTCGGGTGCGATAGCAATTCCGTCGAGCATATTCTTGACGGTCGAATCGCCGGGCGTTCTTCCTTTTAACACGGAGAAGTGACGCAACTCGCGCTCGCCCACGCGCAGATCGCGCAGCATTCCCTGGCTGAAATGCCGGGACAGTGCGAACGCGCCGATTTCGGATGGACTCAATCCCGAGACGCCGTCGCGCTTGGAAACATCGACGTTAAACGTCGCGCCTTGCGCCGTGAATGTGCGCAAATAAATCCGCGCGATCGACCAGGGCTTCAATCCCTGTTCGAATTGCTTTGGAAATTTCGTCGCGTCGGCGGCGGCATCGAAAGCTTCGACAAGCAACTTGCCTGTCGTGCGATGATGGCCGTGATCGGTGCCGTCCGGATTGTGATTAGTGATGGCGATATGCGGGCGAACCGTACGAAGGATGCGCACCATCCGCTCCAGGGCGACGTCGTGATTCCACACGCCCACCGTCTCATCGACGGATTTTGAAAATCCAAAATCGGGCAGATTCAAGTACCACGCGCGTGCCCCGACAATCGCCGCTGCTTCTTCGATTTCCTTTGTACGCAGCAGCGCGAGTTTCGCGCCTGCCTCCGGCCCCGCTTCGTTCTGCCCGCCTTCGCCGCGCGTTGAATAAACGATGTGTGTTTCGACGCCCGCATACCGCAGATAACTCAGCGTCGCACCGTCTTCGTCGTCGGGATGCGCGGCCACCGCAATCGCGCGCAACCCCGTTGCTGCACAGCGTAATTCGTTGCGAATGTAGTCTGCATCGTGTTCAAACGCGGGATCGGCCGCGCGCATTTCACTCGCAACGCAAACAAACATCGCGAGAACGAAGAAGACAGCCGTTCGAATTCGCATCATGCTCAAAGTTACCTCGTTAATGAATGGACGAGTGTGGGATAGGTGTCGGACGCGCCACGATCATACGTGTGAACACGGAGCGATCAACGACTATCCGCATCCCAGCGCCGCGCGTTGACCAGTCGCGACGCCAGCGCCGCGACTGCGCAAACGACCATCAAGCACAACGCCAGTGCATGAGCCTTTGGCGCGTCTTCGCGCCATACTTCGTAAATACGGACGCTGGCTGGCTGCGTGTCGGGACTGTAAAGAAGCGTGGACGACACGTACTCTCCCGCCGCCGTGATAAAGCACAACACACCGCCCGCGAGGAGAGACGGAAAAATCAGGGGCAGTGTGATCTTGAAAAACACACGGGATTCCCGCGCGCCAAGACTTTTCGCCGCGAAGAAATAATCGTCGCCCAACACATCGTAAGCGGCTCGCGCCGGTCGCACGGTAAGCGGTAAGGTTCGGACGACGTAAGCCAGAATCAGGATCGCGTTTCCACCGCCCAATGCCATGCCCAACGCCCCCCACGACGGCGCGTTGAAGGCACTTAACAATGCCACCGCTACCGCGCTTCCCGGCAAGGCCAGCGCCAGCATGACTCCTGCTTCAATGGGTAACGAAGCAAGTCGCGACGCTTTTTTTAACGCGAGCGAAATTGCCGCCGCGAGGCTCATGCAGATCACTGCAACCGCTGCACCGTACATCGTGCTTCGACCGAGCGCACTCCAATCTTCGCTCCCAAATTCGCGCAACAGTAACAGCAGCGACGTGCTTTCGCCGCTCCCTCCGCGAGTCCAAATCCCGGCGATCGCCATCACGGGCGGCAGCAGCAAAGGAACCGCGGCAAGCATCGAGAGTGCCATCCGTATCCGCGAATCGTTTGGTCTGGCATTGGGCAATCCGCGCCGCGAATCGCCTTTCGCGACGAAAGTCGCTCCAGTGCGTTTGGAGTAATACAAAAAAAATGGGAGTATGCCCAATGAAATCGCGGCCAGCAAGACGCTTAAGCCGCGCTGCAACCCGGGATCGCGTTGTTCGTTGAGGATCTCAACCGTCAGATAACGAGACGAATTGTCGAGCATATATGGAGCGCTAAAACTTGCCGCCGAGGCCATGAACGTGACCAGCGCGGCAGCCAGCAGCGGTGCGCGCACGACGGGCCACGTGGCTGCAAAAAACGTTTGGATCGTCCCGGCACCTAGAATTCCCGCGGCTTCTTCGCGCGACGTGTCGCTGTCTTCCAGCGCCGCCGCGACGTAGGCAAACGTGAAGCACCCGAACGAATAAGTATGAACCAGCAGCACTCGCGAAAAGGGTGTGATCCAGATTTTTGCGAAGGGCAGCACCCGCCATAGAACGCCCGCTTCGCCCAGCAAGGCATCGAAGGCCAGCGTCCCAACGAGCGGCGGCAGGAGCATCGGCGAAAATCCCAGCGCAGCGAAATAGCGCCGTCCGGGAAACTCGCGGCGTGTCCACAACAATGCCAGCGCCAAGCCCCACGCGCCGGCCGTCAACGCGCTAAGCGCCGAAAGCCTGACCGTGCCCCAGATCGCATCGCGTGTCTTTTCTTCGAAAAGCGCTCGACGCAATCCTGCGCCAAAGGGTTGCTTCGCGGGGTTCCATCCCATTTGTTCCGCGCGGAATTTCAGCACCGGCTGCGTTACGCTCTCCGCTAGCATCGCGCCCAGGGGGTAGACGATGTACAGAAAAATCGGCACCGCAATCAGCAGCGCTGGAATGGATCGACGCAGTTTCATGGCGTGTTTTTACCATAGAAAGGTGAGTCGGTCGCGGCTGAATTGGATACCGATCGTCGAGGGGACTGTGGATTTTGGTATTTGCGCGCGACGCGCAAAATTGTGGTGCGGGCATCCCGCTTGCAAAGGCAATGCAGGCGGGAAGCCCGCACTACAAGAGCTCAATCCTGCTTGAGCGCCTTCAATAATTTACCCAGCGATCGGGCATAGCTTTCGCGGCTCTCCCAGTTGCGGAAATCGGCGGATAGGGTTTCCATCAGGCGCGATTTGCCGGGGTGTGACCATTCGTTGCCGAGAAAATCGTCGCGCGTGATGCAGTGAAGAATCGTACGTCCGTCGCGGTTTTCGCTCTCCAGAGCCCGTTCAATTTCGCCGACCACGGCATCGTTGCGCAGGGAATGCTTTGAGCAAATGACCAGCAATTTGTCATAGCTTCGCGACACGTCGTTCTTCAGTGTCCACGACATTCCACCCGTTGCGATATCTTCGGGAAAATACCAGCAGCGAATGCCGTTGGCCTGGAGGTCGCCGAAAACCTTGTCGCAGAAAACGCGATCCATTCTGCTGTGGCTGAGGAAGCAGGAGAAATGCTGGGCCGAGCCATATTTCAGCATCGGAATGGTGTGAATGAATTCTTCAGGAACTCCGCAACCGCGCAGGAAGCCAGTCGGAATCTGCCCGGATGAGCGATAAATGGAATCGATACCCAAGCTCGACGGCCCGATCATCTTGACGCTATCGAGTCCTTTCGCCTGGCTCAAATCGACGTTCGAGAACGCAGTCTCCTTGATCCACGCATTGCTGAAGTCCGTGCCCGTCAAATCCGTATCGATAAAATGTGCGTGGAAAATCTTCGTGTTGCTCAGGTTCGCGCAACTTAGGTCCGTCCCAATAAACCGAGTCGTAGAAAGGTCCGTGCCGCTCAGATTGGCGGAATGTAAACAGGCGCGTCCGAAATAAGAACGGGAGAGATTCGAGCCCGACAATTCGGCGAGAGTGAGATCGGTGCGCCAGCAATCGGCTCCGCGCAGATTGGCTTTGCTCAGCGTCGCCAGACTCAGGTCCGCGTTAGCCAAGCGTAGATTGCCTAATTGGCAGCCCACGAGCGCGGCGCTCGTCAGGTCCGGCTTGATGTTGGGATTCGCGCGACGCCAGGCATTCCACGCCGCACTTCCCAACATGATGTTATTCAGATGCTCTGGATCTGCCATCTGCCACCCAACGCAAAGTCCGCGTATCTAGATTATCGGATCTTTTCATATTATACCCGATTTCGATGCAAACTTGTACGGATTATCGCCACTTTTCGTACAATTTGGGAATTATGCGTTGGGAGCTTGTTTTATATTTCATCAATGAGGGTGATCCTCCGATCACTTCTTTTTTCGGGCGAATGATCCTGCTGAATTGTACCGTTACATTTCATGTGTCCCGAGTTGCACATGAGTGGTTACTATATAAAGGGAAGCTGATTTGAATTTGTTTTTTCCCTTTTCACTCTTCTGCGTCCCGATTAAACTCACGCCTCGCCTGCCAGCCGAATCGTATATTATTGGAGAAATTTGTTATGTCTGACGCTCGACGATGCATCGGTGAAATCCTGCTTGATATGGGCTGTGTGACGCAGGACGACATTGATGCGGCGCTGGAGCGACAGATCAACGGCGAGAAGGCGAAGATTGGCGAGATTTTTATTGCTGAAGGGCTGTGTTCTGCGGCAGATGTGACAAGCGCTTTGGCCGAGCAGTTCGGTATGGAAATCGTCGATCTTGATGGCGTCGACATCGCCAGTTCCGTCGTCGCGATGGTACCGCAGGAACAGTGCCACGAAAACCACGTCATGCCGATTGATATGTTTGACGGCATCCTCACTGTCGCGATCTCCGATCCGCTCGATTTGCAGGCACTCGACAACATTCGCTTCGTCATCAATTGCCAAGTCCAGCCAGTACTCGCCACGCGCGAAGCCATTGACGCCGCGATTTCGCGCTATTACTCGTCAACCGACGATTTCAAGAAGCGGATGAGCGAGTTCAAAGACGACGACGTCAAATACATTGACATCGAAAAGGCGCGGTTGGAGGCCGAAAAAGAAGCTGACGACCAAGCGCCTGTTATTAAGCTCGTGCAGATCATCATCACGGAAGCCGTTAAAGCGCGCGCATCCGACATTCACATCGAACCGATGATCGATCGCGTTCGTGTGCGGTACCGCATCGACGGCAATTGTTACGAGATGGACAGCCCGCCGAAACATCTGCAAGGTTCAGTCATTGCGCGCATCAAGATCATGGCTTCGCTCGATATGGCCGAAAAGCGCCGACCGCAGGACGGTAAAATTCCTCTGAAGTGCCTGGGACGCAACCTTGATTTGCGCGTCTCGACACTGCCGGCATCGCACGGCGAATCGGTCGTCATGCGTATCCTCGACAAAGCGTCCATCAGCTTCGGTCTCGAACAGCTCGGCTTCCACGCCGACGACATGAAGATCTTCCGCGGCTTGATCAAGAAGCCCAACGGTGTCATGCTCATCACCGGCCCGACGGGTTCCGGAAAAACTACGACGCTGTATTCGGCGCTGAGCGAATTGAACAAGCCTGATCGCAAGATTATCACCGTTGAAAATCCCGTCGAATACACGCTGTCGGGTATCAATCAATGCCAGGTGAATGTTCAGCAAGGGATGACCTTTCAAAAGGCGCTGAAAGCGATGTTGCGACAGGCGCCGAACATCATCCTCGTCGGCGAAATCCGCGACGAAGAAACCGCCCACATCGCGATCGAAGCCGCGCTGACCGGACATTTGGTCTTCGCTACACTGCATACGAATGACGCGCCCAGTGCGCTGACACGCCTGATCGACATGGGCATCGCGCCGTTCCTCGTAGCCAGCTCGGTGCAGGCCGTTCAGGCGCAGCGACTTGTTCGCACCATTTGCCCGGACTGCAAAACTCCGGATGATGAACTCGACGTCGCGCGATTGAAATCGGTCGGACTTCGTGAAGAGCAATTCGCTGGAAAGACCACTTATCACGGTAAAGGCTGCGCCACCTGCCGCAAGATCGGCTTTAAAGGCCGCAAAGGCATTTACGAGATCATGGTGATGAACAGCCGTTTGCGCGAAATGTGCTTTCAAAAGGGAACCACCGATTCACTGCGCGATCAAGCGCGACGCGACGGCATGCACACCTTGCTCGACGACGGCTTGCGCAAGGTCCTCGACGGCTGGACCACACTGGACGAAGTCATGGGCGAAGCAAAGCAATACTCGTAATAGCCGTTCAAAGTTCAAAGTTAACGGCAGGGCAGCGATCTGACGACATTAACGTTGAAGGCTGAACGCTGAATTTTGGACATTCAACTTTGAACCTTGCACTTTGAACCGTAGTTAAAAGAGGAGCGCATCAGACAAACATGGAATCCGATTCACCAGCCCCGCAACAACAGGAAATTTCAGCGCAAGGCAGCAGCGCAGTCAACATGGACAAAGCGCTGGCCGCAGCGGCAGCCGGCGGTCTCGGCGGACGTTTCGACATCTCGAAGCTGCTCGACGCAATGATCAAGTACAACGGCGCCGACTTGCATTTGCGTGTCAATCGTGCCCCGTGTATTCGCGTACGCGGCGAATTGCGCGACCTCGGCAAAACCGTGCTCACGCCCGACGACACAATGAGCCTGATGAAGTCGATCACCTCCGAACGCAACCAAACTGAATTGGGTGAGAAGGGCGGTTCCGACTTTGGCTTCGCGTACAACGAACTGGCGCGTTTCCGCGTTTCGATCTTCAAGGAAAAGGGAAGCGTCGGGATGGTTTTGCGCCAAATACCGAGCCGCATTTTGACGTTCGAACAGATTGGCTTGCCACCGGTGATCAAAGACGTGTGCCTGCGCCCGCGCGGATTGGTACTCGTCGTCGGGCCCACGGGTTCCGGTAAAACGACCACGCTGGCGACGATGATCGACTTCATCAACCAGGAACGCCATGATCACATCATCACGGTCGAAGATCCGATCGAATACTATCATCCGCACAAAAATTGCGTTGTCACTCAGCGCGAAGTCGGCATCGATGTGCCGAGCTTCCCTGAAGCGCTGCGCCGGGCCTTGCGACAGGATCCCGACGTGATCCTCGTCGGTGAAATGCGCGATTTGGAAACGATTTCGACGGCCATCAGCGCCGCCGAAACCGGCCACATTGTTTTCGCGACGCTGCACACGACCGGTTCCGCGAAAACCATCGATCGTATCGTCGACGCCTTCCCGACTAATCAGCAGGAACAGATCCGAACACAGCTTTCAACAACGCTTGTCGCCGTCATTTCGCAGCTTCTTCTGCCGACCGCCGACGGCAAGGGACGCGTGGCCGCATTCGAAATCATGATGGCCAACGATCCGATTCGGGCGCTCTGCCGCAAGGGCGAAACGTATAAAATCAATTCGCACATTCAGACCGCCGGAAAAGAAGGCATGATCCTGTTGGACGATTATCTCTTCAACCTCTGGAACGCGCAAAAGATCACGTACAACGACATGATGCGCGTCTGTCAGGACCCCGACCAGTTGGAAAAGAAGGTGCGCGAATACACCGAGAAATTGAAGCGCGGCGGTGCCGCTCCGGGGAAGTAATGGGACGTGATGCCGACATCGTAGTGAATGACCTGGATGAATGGGATGGATGGAGCCGATGGACGCATGACGGAACAAGCCGAAAAGCCCAAGCACATGCGATATGACAACGCAGTGAAGCACCTGCAGTCCATCGATCCCGGAGCCTGGGCAAAATTTCTCGGCTGCAAATCGGAATCGGTCGCGATCAGCAACACGGATTTATCAACAGTTAAATCGTCCGCCGACTGTGTCTTGATGGTGGACAACGATGGCCATGAAGGCGAGCATGTAGAAAACCAGACGAATTATGACTCTACCATGGGTGAGCGCGCCATGGTTTATAATGTCCTGGCGAGTAAATCACTCGGCATTCCGGTTCGGACGACGGTGATTCTGCTTCGACCCGAAGCGGACGGTCCGGCACTGTGTGGTGTGTATCGGCGGACAACACGGGACGGTCGGCAGAATCTAGAGTTTCGCTTCGATGTGGTTCGAGTCTGGATGTTGTCGCCCGACCAGGTGTTTGAGTGCGGCTTGGGGGTCTTGCCTCTGGCATTCATAGCGGATATAAAGCCAGAAGCGTTGCCAAACTTAATGAAACGGACGCAGGATTATCTACTCGGGGTGTCGGATCGAAATAGGGCGAACGAGGTTTTGACCGCAATCAAAGTGCTAATGGGGTTGCGTTACAAAAGTCGCGATATTGCCGAACTGATGAAAGGACAAGAAGCCATGAAAGAGTCCGTGACGTATCAGGAAATTGTGGCCGAGGGGCGTAAAGAAGGGATGGCGACTGGCGCGATAAATGAAGCTCGAGCCATTGTGCTTCGACAAGCAAGTTTCCGTTTTGGTACTCCCGATGCCCAAAAGTTGTCGTCACTGAATTCGATTCAATCGGTTGAACGCCTTGAAATTTTGGCGGACCGAGTCTTGTATGTTTCCAACTGGGATGAATTGCTCGCGCCATAAAAGTTCTTTTTAAATAGTGCGAGCCGATCGAAAGCCATTGATCCGCTTTATTGAATGTGTTGCTTTATGGAGATCACACGTGGCGGTTAAACACCAGAACGACCAGGCGGAAGATCACAAACCGATCGGCGAATGGCTGATCGAATTGGGTTTTCTCGACGACGAAAATCTCCAAAAGGCTCTCGAAACCCAGCGCACCAAAGGCGGTGCGTTGGGTCAGATCATGATCGAAGAAGGCATGATCACGCCCGAAGCACTCATCCAAGCGCTCTCCGCCCAGCACGGAATGGAATCCGTCGATTTGACGCAGATCGAAATCGATCCCGAAGCCGTCAAGATGGTCTCCGTTTCAATGGCGCAGGTCTACCGCATCGTGCCCATCGCGTTCGTCGACAATGTCCTCACGATCGCCATGGCCGACCCGCAGAATTTCAACGCGCTCGACGATTTGCGGTTCATGCTCAATTGCGAAATCGCCGGAGCCGTCGCCGCCGAAGGGCAGGTCATGCAGTTCATTGAGCAACTCTACGGCAACCAGCGCGAATCCATTGCCGAATTGCTGAAGAACATGAGCGGCGATGAAATGCAGGTGCTCGAAAACAGCGCCAACACGCTCGATCCGAAGAACATCGAAGCGATGGTCAACGCCGCGCCGGTCGTCAAATTCCTCAATCTCGTGCTGTTGACCGCGATCAAAGATCAGGCCTCTGACGTTCACTTCGAGCCGTTCGAAAACGAATTCAAAATCCGCTACCGCATCGACGGCACGCTGCTCGAAATTCCGCCGCCGCCGCGCGGGTTGGCGCTGGCCCTGTGCAGCCGCATCAAGGTCATGTCCAACATGGACATCGCCGAGCGCCGCGTGCCGCAGGACAATCGCATCGAATTGACCGTCGCCGGGAATCCCATCGACTTGCGCGTCTCGACGCTTCCGACATACTTCGGCGAATCGGTTTGTATGCGCGTGCTCGATCGCAGCGTGGTGTCGCTGGACCTCGAGCGTCTCGGCATGCGCGACGAAGAACTCGCCTTCTTTCATGCTACTGTCGATCAACCCAACGGCATCTGTCTCGTCACGGGGCCGACGGGTTCGGGAAAAACGACGACACTGTACTCCGCGTTGAACGCAGCGAACACGCCGGACGTCAAAATTATCACGACGGAAGATCCAGTCGAATACGATCTCGACGGCATCATTCAGGTGCCGGTTCGGCCGGACCTTGAAGTGACGTATGCGGCGTGTCTGCGATCGATTCTGCGTCAGGATCCCGACAAGATTCTCGTGGGCGAAATCCGCGATTTGGAGACGGCTGAAATCGCGATTGAAGCATCGCTGACCGGACATTTGGTCTTCAGCACACTCCACACCAACGATGCACCGTCCACGATTTCGCGACTGTTGGACATGGGCATCGAACCGTTCCTCGTTTCGGCCACACTGTACGCCGTGGTTGCGCAGCGTCTTGTCCGCTGTATCTGCAGCAAATGCAAAGACACGTATCGACCGACCGAAGAAGCGTTGATGGAAATCAACATGCGCCCGGAAGATGTGGAAGACAAGAATTTCTACTACGGTCGCCGCTGCGATCATTGCAACAAAACGGGCTACCGCGGTCGAAACGCCGTCTTCGAAATCATGCGAGTCGATACGAAGATGCGCGAATTGATCATGAATTCCAAGTCCACGGAAGTGCTGCGCGCGGAAGCGCAGGCAGCCGGGATGAGAACCCTGCGCGAAGCCGGAATCCTGAAGATCTTCGATGGCATCACGACGATCGAAGAAGTCGTGCGCGAAACGCTGGCGTTCGATTAAGGGACTGTAAAATAATAAACTGAAGAAGTCCGCCGCGTATTTCGGCCTGGGTCGAGGCGGAGGCGAAGGAAGATATACGAGTGTATCTCTGACTGAGCGTTCAACGAAGAGCCGGGCCGAAAGACGCAAGCAATTCTTCAGTTTATTATTTTACAGGCCCTAAGCTGATTCAATCCGCAAACAGAGAGTCGAGAGCCTGACACCACGCATGGAATTCGAACAACCTCACGAGCCTGAACTTCCGTCGTGCGAGTTGATCGCCGACACGGGCGGCGTTTCGCTGCTGCCTTTTCCGCGGAACTACACGCCTCGTGGCTCACCGTTTCATGTTGCTCCGGTCTGTTACTTGTATATTTCTTCGCGTGTCAATCAATACGTACGCAAGCGCTTTGTGGCGATGACCGACAAGCTGCCGGCGCTCGGCATTCGGATTCACATCTACAGCGTTTCGCAGCTCGCGCCGACGCAGGCGATTTTTACGGACTCCGGGCAATTTCCGAAATGGGTCAATTTCGAAGCCCAATTGCGCGGTGACACAGCCCGCGCGGGTGGGTATAAACTCGTTGTCACACAGGACGGAATCGTTCTGCATGGTGCTGATGAAGGCGGCGTTCAGCACGCCTGTGCCACCCTGCATCAGCTGATCGAAGACGGCCCGGACGTACCAGGCATGGAAATCGAAGATTATCCAATCCTGCGCTACCGGGCCGTGCATTTGGATTGCAAAGGCTGGCCTCCGCGGACGACGTGGATCAAGAAAGCCATCGACACACTGGCGTCGATCAAGATCAATATCCTGATTCTCGAATACGAAGCGCATTTCGATTATCCGTCGATGCCGAATTGGGCGGCAGATGGTGCGCTTTCCGCGCGCGAGGTTCAGGATCTCGACACGTATGCGCGCGAGAACGGTGTCACACTTGTGCCGTTGCTGTCGTGTGTTGGAAACGCCGGGCACGTGCTGGCGCGGCCGGAATACGCGGCGTTGCGCGAACACCCGGACAGCGCGCGGATGTTATGCATTTCGAATCCCGACACACTCGAATTCCTCGTTGCGCAACTCAGCGATCTACTCCCGATTCACTCTGGAAAAATGTTTCATGTCGGCGGTGATGGTACGTTTCTCCTGGGCGCCAACGCGACGACGCAGGCGCGCGCCGAGGAACTGGGCGGACTCGACGCGGTATACCTCGACCATGTCGGGTCGATTACGCGTTTCCTGTGCTCGAACGGCGTTCAACCCCTCGTGTTTGACGACATGCTGCGGCAGATGAGCGACGAGCAGATCAAGTGGCTTCCGCCCGACGTGACAATCGTCTTCTGGCTGCCCGAAGGGTTGGCTCCGGAACTCGCACAGGACGTGCTCGCGCATCTTGAGCGCTACAAAGTGTTGGGACGGCAGGCCTGGGGATCGGCGGTGCTGTCGCCATCCGAACACTTCCAGTCGTTCGACAATATCGACGCGTGGGCGGAAATCGGCGAGATGAATTACATCACCGGATTTATGGCCAGCATCCGCACGCGCGATTTCGCGAAGAGCGCGATGTTGCCGCCGCCGGAAGCGTTTTGGGCCCGCATTTTTTACGCCGCGGATCGCGCCTGGAGCGGCAAACAGACCATTGTCCGCGAGCTGTTCCCGCAGCGCTTTGTCACGCGATTTTTTGGATTGAAGAACCTTGAAACGCAGAGCCGTATGTGGGCCGGTTTTGTCCATGCGATTGGCAACAATCCGCTGATGGCGCACACTTTTTTCAGTGCGGAAGCTCCGCACGTCCCGAAGAATCAAGAGACCGCGCAATTCCTCGCCAGTTGGAACGCGATTCAGGCGTTCATGCGCATTTTTCTCGAAGTTGAAAACGACGTTCGCGGGAATTTTGTGAATATTCAGAACGGCACGGCGGACTCGCTGCTCGCTGGACATTTGCGCTGGCAGACCCAGGAATTGAAGGCGCGCGCGACGGTGTTGATTTCACAATTCTCGCAGATCGCTGAGAACATTTCTGGCGAATGGGCAGTTCATGAATTCATTGAATCGTCGGTTGCGTACACGTTGCGACGTTTGGACGAAATGGAACCACTGCTGGCCGCGTTTCCGCTTCCGGCGGAGGAATTGCGCGAGCCGCTTGGGATTTGACGTTGAATCTCACAGGGCGGAATGAGCGAAATATTTTGAATTCCAAACCCAAATCTTCCACCGCCCAGCCTGCCCCCCACGCCGAACGCGTTCGCGGAGCGGATGGTCAGTCGTATTGGAAGCTGACTTGTTTCTGCGGAAAAATTCTACTGGCTCCCGGCGACGGGTCGCACACGCATGGGCTTTGTCCGAAATGCGGGAAGAATTTGAAGTTCCCAATGGAACGTCCGATCACATCGGGGCCGCTGCCTGTCATTCCTGCCAATCGACCGAAGCGTTCAATTGTCGACAAGCGAACCCTGCGTTCGGCCGCGCGACGAACGTCTTCTACGACGGAACGTCTGCCAGTGCGTAAATCTGATTCCAGCCGCGATCGGATTCATCCCGGACACAGTGCGTCGGACAACGCCGCTGACAAACTCCGTCCCAGCAGCGTGCGTTCAACGCAGGTCGCGACGGGCCTCGTCAGCGCCTGGCCGGCGGCCGAAAAACTTCCGCGCGCGCTTGCGGCGTTCATTGACGGGACCTACGCGGTGACGCTGTTTGCGAGTCTGCTGCTCGTCTCACCGTATTTACCGTCGCATTTTTCCTCGGCCACGTTTCGTGTTGCGTTTGCGTTGATAACGATGTGGCTCAACGAAGGGGTTTTGCAATGGCTCGCCAACGGTAGCATCGGGAAAAAGCTGTGCGTCATTTCGCTGCGCGAAGATGGGGGTGAACCGTTGCGGGTTGAAAACGCGCTGTTGCGGCCATTTCTGAAATGGGTGCTGCTGCCTGCTTGGCCGATGGCACTTTATGCGGAGAATGGACTCGTGTTGCACGATCGCGTATTGGGAACGGTGGTTTTAAAAGGCCGCTCGTGATGACTACGCGTTGCGTTTCTGCAGCATGGCGAGCGCTCCGACCATGTCGCTGTGAAGCGGTGCGTCAAAGGAAACGCGCTTGCCTGTGGCGGGATGATCGAAGCTTAGTTTGGCGGCATGGAGCGCGTGGCGCGACAAACCCAACTCGGGTAGTGCAGCCTCTTTTCCGTACATTCCATCCGCGAGAATCGGATAGCCGGTTTTGGCCAGATGGACTCGGATTTGGTGCGTTCGCCCCGTTCGCGGCATCGCCCGCACATAAAATAAATCGCCCTTGAACCGCTCCATTATTTGGAAATCCGTATAGGCATCGCGGCCTTCGTCGGCGCTTTTCAAAACCGTCTGTTCGGTGCGCCGCGTCGGGTGGCGACCGATGCGTCCGTCGCAGAAAAATACGTCCCATTGCGGAACGCCGTGGCAGAGTGCCAGGTATTCTTTTTTGACGGTTCGGTTGGCGAATTGATCGGCGAGCGAACGATGCGCGATGTCGTTTTTTGCGGCGACAATCGCGCCGCTGGTGTCCATGTCCAATCGATGGACGATGCCCGGGCGCAACGAGCCGTTGATCGACGAGAGATCTTTGCAATGATACAGCAGGGCATTGACCAGCGATCCCGATCCATGCCCGGCGCTCGGATGCGCGACCATGCCCGCGCCTTTGTTCACGACTACAATATCTTTGTCTTCGTAGATGATGTTGAGCGGTATGTTTTCAGCTCGCGCTTCGATGACCTCAGGTTCCGGCAGATCGATCGAGACGCGTTCGCCGCCGCGCGCTTTGGCGCTGGGTTTCGCTTGCTTGTCATTGATCAGAATCGAACCGTCGCGAAACAAGTGTCCGGCGTACGTTCGCGAGAGCGAGGGGTAGCATGCCGCGACGACGACGTCGATCCGCTTCCCGGCGAGCTTCGCCGGGATGTCAAACTCGAGTTCGCTGTCGCTGGTTTCGATGGGTGTGGCCGCCACGGCAATCTTTCCGTTCACAAATCTGCCTAAAAAAAACGGCGGCTCGAAAGCCGCCGATCATTTCATAACATGTGTTTGGACCTATTCAGCGAGCTTCGCGCCAATGAGCTTGTCCGAATCTGCGCAACGCGGACACTGGCACAGCGCCGGGCGCCCCTGCTTGAGCAGAGCTTGGATCTGCGCGTAGCTCATGTGCTGGGACGACGTGTCGCTGGCGTATTCCTGCGTGCTGCTGCGCTTCAATGCGGCGGGCTTCTTCGGTTCTTCTTTTTTCGGCTCGTCCTTCTTGGGCTCTTCCTTCTTCACGTCTTCTTTCTTGGGTTCTTCCTTCTTGACTTCTTCCTTGGCTACTTCATCAGGATCGGGCTCTTTGTACGTCGCTGTGCCACCACCGGAAGCGGCCGGTGCTGTAGTCGACGTCAGCTTAAATGTGAACGTTTTGCCGTTCGCGGATTCGATCTTCTGCTTGCCGTTGTAGGCCGCCACTGCGACGCCTTCAATCGTCACGGTATCGCCAACTTTGAATTTATGAGCAGCCGTCGTAGTAATGGTCGCTTCGGTCGTGGTCGCCGTCGCGCCCGTCGGGGCGGGGGCGATCGTGGACGTCTTCACTTCGAGTTTGCGCGACGGCGCCGACGCCGCACCGCCCGGCAACAACTTGCCCGGAACATCGAGCAACGACTTGATGTAAGCGGCCTCTTCGCGCCATGCGCCTTTGAAGTCCGAACCGAAGCGGTCCTTTTCGACGGAAGTGATCCCGGCTTCGAGCGCTCGCTTAACGAACACCAACGCCATCGCGTTATCGGCAGTCGTGCCAGCGGCGTCCTTCAATTCCGTCTTGCGCAAACCACGCAACCAGTAAAGGCGGCCGAGTTGTGCGTTCAGTTTGTCGAAGAGGAAGTGCGCCTTCATTTCCTTCTTGGGGTCGGCTTCTTTCGAATCGTCCTTGTACATCGCCGACTGCAGCGTCTTGATGGCTTCGTCGTAGTACTTGGTGCCGGGGTCATTGATCTGC
This sequence comes from Planctomycetota bacterium, assembly GCA_025355035.1. Taxonomy (GTDB): domain Bacteria; phylum Planctomycetota; class SZUA-567; order H5-PLA8; family H5-PLA8; genus JANXLS01. The sequence continues at coordinate 19,995 of JANXLS010000156.1, forward strand.
TTCTGTTCGAGCGCCGCACACAGGTTCTGCAGCGCGGGGATGCCGAACGATGGGTTGCTCATAAAGGGTTCGGTTGTCGCCAACATGCGATTGAGGCTAATGGCGCGTTCCAATGCGTCGGCGCGCGATTCGAGCTTCTTGCGCGGATTCTGCGACATTTCGAAGTTGGAATGGGCCAGCGACGCGAGAACAAACGCGTGCACTGTCGTTCCTTTTACCTTCGGATTATCTGCAAGTTTTTCGAGCGCGTCGATGCGTTCGTCGTCGCCCTTTTTCTCAAATACCGCGTGATGAAATTCGTCCCATTCGCCGGTTAATTTGTCGCTATGGCTTTTTTCAGAATAGGTCAAATAAACCGAGGAGATCAGGCCAATGGCTGTCAATGTCAATGCGGCCAACAAGCCCCATTTGACATAGTGTCCCCATTCGATCGGAGCCTGGGTTGTTTGGCCGGGTTTGGGTTCTTCGGCAACGGAAGCGGTGGGGCGGATCACTTGAGGGGCTGACATTGTAAGGTACTTTCTACTCCAAAATGCGGTGCAAAATAATCACCACCGCGCAAACTCGCTGGCTCACGCGGCGGTACAATGGGACACTTTACAAAAATGTTAACAAAATTTGAGCACAAGTCAAACGAACAACGAAAAAAGAGAAAATGAATGCGCGAAATATCGCCGACCCCAAAGGGTACCGTTTCAGC
>JANXLS010000159.1 GCA_025355035.1 Planctomycetota bacterium
TGCATTGAAAGTCTACGTTCATTTGCAGTACGGCACGCCTCCCCCACCCAACCGAACTTCCGCCGCAGTCACACCGGAATCTTTTTAACCCGAATCTATTATCCAACAAAAAAAAGGGGGCCTCCACAAACCTGTTTAAAGAGATCCGTGCAAGTCCCCCCTATTCTATCCATCCGAATCAACGCCAAACTCACCTACTTACATTATTGTTTCTAAACCGAATAACTCCACGTTCCGCTTCGCGTCGCTTGATGAATTTCACAGCGTACGTCCCATTCGCCGTGACTCCATTGATCGTAATCATAATTGGGATGTTGGCTATGTGTCCTGCGCCGTCAACTTTTAATCCCGCGTAAAGCTGATCTTTCAACTGACCCATGCCGAGCATCAAAAAGCGACCGACGGTGATCTTGCCGCGTCTAAAGGTGTCGAACGTCAAAATCACTCCGTCTTTCGATGTGGCCGTCCCGCCGTTGTCCACCGTATACACCTGTGTCAAACCGCCCATCACGATCGTCACATTGTTGCCCGTAGCAATAACGTCTTTTGGATCGATCTTGATCAATTCAAGCAAAGTAGCTTCGTCCGGGTTGGGGCCGTTGAGTTTCAAAACGCCATCCACCAGCAATACATCCGTAGCCGACCCAACTTTCACTGAAACGGTTCCCGAGACGCTGCTCTCGCCAGAAGTAACGGTCACCTTCACCAGATACGTTCCGGCCGCAGTATAAATGTGCGTCACGCCCGCGCCCGTTGTCGTCGCTGTTCCGTCTGCGAAATCCCACGTGTACGTATACTTTCCGACACCGCCTGTTGCCGTCGCGGAGAACGAAACCGTCTGCCCAATGCCAGCCGGATTGGGCAACGCCGTCGGGCCGGACACAATCGTCAGCGACGGCGCGGACGTCGTGAACGAGGCGACAGAGGTATAACTCGTCCCGGAACTGTTGCTCGCATACGCCTTATAAGAGTAGCCGCTCAGCGCCGTCAGGCCCGTCGCTCCGACCGTGAACACACCGGTCGAGCCGCTGGTCGATACCTTCGTCACGCCCGTTCCGCCGATAGCCGGATTGGCATTGGCGGTCGTGAGTGCGTAAACCACGCCGCGTTCGGTCAGAGCCGAACTGCCCTCGCTGATCACATTGCCACCCAGCGTCGCTGTCGTGTCTGTAATGGATGCGCTCGTGGGTGTCGTGACGACAGGCAACGCCGTATTGGTCAATGCAAAGGTTGCAGTCAACCCGCCAACGCTGGCCGCCACGTTATAACTTCCGGCGGTGCTGTTCGCTGTTGCCGTCACACTGCACAATCCACTGATGTCGGTCGCGTTAATATTGGGAGAGAGTGTCGCGCTGGCTCCGCTGCCGGGCACCAAAAAGGTGATCGGCGCGACTGGAATCACCGTGTTCGCACCATCTTTAAGCGTCATCTGGAGTGCAACCGCAAAGACCGTGTTCAGGTTCGAACTCTGCGGTGTCCCGCCTGTGGCCGTCAAAGTCGCTCCGGCGTCCGTGGTCAAAGTGCCGGACACATCCGCGTTGTTGGAAGCGTTGTTGCCGCTGAATGTTGGTGCCGTCCCCACAGACTTGGCCGTTGCTCCGGCATTGATAAAAATGGCTCCGCCGTTGCCCGTGCCATCCGTGGCAATACGTGTCACCGCGCGCACGCCAATTGTGGCAACGTTTCCGCCTGATGCGCCGCCTGTTGCCGCGTTGTTGCTGTAGCTTGTATTGATCAAATAAAGCGAG
>JANXLS010000648.1 GCA_025355035.1 Planctomycetota bacterium
GGTCGAAGTCATAGTCGAAGATCGCGACTTCAAGGAACAGGGAGTGCTCTCAAAAATATCGTTGTATGTCGAATGGCCGGGTGCATGGGACAAACCGAAAAACGACGCCGACGTAAAAGGGCCGACGCCCGTGCAGGTCAAAGTCTCGGCACCGCCGCGCGTTCAAGTGCGGGGCATCAACAACGGTCCGCTGCCCACCGTCAAAGTCATGGGCGCACTCGCGAAAGGATTGCAGTAATGCCAAAATTGGGAGTCAACATCGATCACGTTGCTACCGTTCGGCAAGCGCGCCGCACGTATGAGCCGGACCCTGTCTGGGCCGCCGCCGAAGCCGAACTCGGCGGAGCCGATCAGATCACGGTTCATTTGCGCGAAGACCGCCGCCACATCCAGGATCGCGACGTGGAAATTCTCGTCCGCACGGTTCAAACGCGCGTCAATCTCGAGATGGCCGTGGCAAGCGAAGTGCTCGCCATCGCGCTCAAATTGAAACCCGCATGCGTCTGCCTCGTCCCGGAAAAGCGCGAAGAAGTCACGACCGAAGGCGGCCTTGATGTCGCCGGTTCCCTTGAACGCGTCAGCGAAACCGTGAAGAAACTGAACGGTGCCGGAATTGCAGTAAGTCTCTTCATCGACCCCGAACCGCGTCAGATTGAAGCGTCCGCCAAATCGGGCGCGCCATTTATCGAACTGCACACCGGCTCCTACGCCGACGCGCGCGGAGACGCAGAGATCGCGCGTCGTCTCGACGCGTTGCGCGACGGGACAAAACTCGCGCGCCAACTCGGCCTGCGCGTGAACGCGGGACATGGCTTGAATTACCGCAACGTTCAAGTCGTCGCCGCCATTCCCGAAATGGAAGAACTGAACATCGGCCATTCCATCGTCTCGCGTTCAATCTTCGTCGGTTTCCGCGAAGCCGTACGCGAAATGAAAGCGTTGATTCGATAACGAAAACGGAGTCCCAACATGTCCGACGTGACCTCAGATGCCAAACGCTTCACCGATGCCCTGGCAAAAATCCGCGCCGAGATCGCCAAGTCGATCGTCGGTCAGGAGGAAATCGTCGAGGGCGTGCTCACCGCGTTGTTCGCCGGCGGTCATGTGCTGCTCGAGGGCTTGCCAGGCCTCGGCAAAACGCGCCTCGTCCGCGCACTCGCCGACGCCCTCGCGCTCGACTTCGCGCGCATTCAATGCACCCCCGACCTCATGCCCGCAG
>JANXLS010000653.1 GCA_025355035.1 Planctomycetota bacterium
TGTCGAAGTACCGCGCAGCCCGCCGCAAGCAGATTTGTCTTCAGACATTTGAAAACCGCACTAATGCGGCGTCGTCAGGTGCTCCGCTTCGATCGTTAGGTTATAACGGTCCTTGGCGATGGCCAAAACACTGTCCTTGAATTGCGGATGGTCGCGCATGATTCGGCTGAAATCGCTCTTGTCGAGAACGAAGAGATCGCAGCTCGTTTTCGCGACGACGTGAGCGGTGCGCGCCTTCGACATCAACACGCCGATTTCACCGAAAAAGTCGCCGTCCTTCAGCGTTTTCATCACGTGGCCGGCGTCGTCTTGCACTTCCACTTCGCCCCGGACCAGCACGTACATTTCGCGGCCCATCGAACCCTTCTTGATGATTTGTTCGCCGGCGTTGACCAGCTTCGGGCGGAGCGCCATGATGACTTGCGAGAGGAAAAGCGGATCGCCGTCTTTGAACAGCGCGACTTTCTTTAGCACGTCTTCAGTGACGACTTCGAACCAGCGGCGGCCGTCGTGCGCGATCAGGTCGGCAGCCTCCTTCGGCCCCCAGCTTCCGCGCGCGTAGTTCGGGAAATTCGCCGGAGTCACCTTCCAATAATCCATCAGCGGCTGCGCCACGCGCCACGCGGCTTCAACCAAATCCCCGCGCGAGAAGAGTGTCGCGTCGCCGTGCGAGCACGAGTAAATCATCACTTCGTAGCCAGTGTAACGCGACGCTTTGAAAGCTTCTCCATAGGCGAAACGCATGTGGACCGGTTGCAGTTGCAGCATCGGGCCGGGGATCTTGGCATTGAACTGCATTTCGATTCCCTGAATCGGCTGGATGTGGAAGATCAACCGGTTCGCGCCGACGCGATCGATCTTCGTTCCGCGGAAAAGAACCTGCGGCGCTTTCTTGAATTGAACCACGATTTCAGTGCCCCGTTTCCACAGCGCTTTGCCCGAGCGCAGATAAATCGGGACGCCTTCCCAGCGCCAGTTGTCGATGTGGAATCGCGCCGCCGCGTAGGTTTCGGTCTTGGAATCAGCGGGAACATCCTTCTCTTGCCGATAGCCCTTCTTGATGACCACGCCTTTGTCGTCGAGCTGCGGCCCGTACTGCCCGCGAACGACATTCTTCGCGACTTCCGCAGGCGTGTAGGCCCGCACAGCCTGGAGGAGCTTCGCCTTTTCGTTGCGGATCGCGTCGGACGCGAACGATCCCGGGACTTCCATACAGAGGTACGCGAGCATCTGGAACATGTGGTTCTGCATCATGTCGCGGAGCACGCCGGAGCTGTCGTAGTAGCCCGCTCGGTCGCCCACGTCGACTTCCTCGGAAACGTTGAACTGAATGTTGTCGATGTAATTCTTATTCCACAGCGGCTCGTACAAACCGTTGCTGAAACGGAACGCGAGGAGATTCTGGACCGTCTCTTTTCCGAGGTAATGATCGACCCGGTAGATCTGATTTTCGTTCCAATTCGCGAGCACTTCCGAGTTCAATTTGAGTGCGGATTCGAGGTCGGTTCCGAACGGCTTTTCAACGATGATGCGCTTCCAACCGCTCCCGGCCTTGAAGCCTGACGTGTGCAGATTGTCGCAGATCAGTCCAAAAAACTTCGGCGCGGTTGCGAAGTAAAAAAGCACGTTGCCGCCAATTTTGTATTCGGTGTCGAGCTTGGCGACTTCCGTTTTCAGTGTCTCGTAGACGGCCATATCCGCGAATCCACCCTGAACGTAGTGGAAGCGGCTGATGAGGTTGTCCCAAATTTTCTGGTCGAACTCCTGGCGCGTGTGGAATTTTTTGATGTCTTCGTTCATGCGCGCGCGGAAGGATTCGGTCGTGAGCGAATCGAAGGCGGTTCCCAGCACCGCAAAATTGGGCGAGAGCAGACCGTCGCAGGCCAGATTGTAGAGCGCCGGAACGAGCAGTCGCTTGGTCAAATCGCCGGACGCGCCGAAAATCAACATCACGCACGGTTCACTGGGCGAGAATTCTTTCTGACTTTCCGCGCCATAAGAACCTAGCACCTGGGTGTCGCTTGCCATGGTCGGGTTGCTCCTCTGAATTTGAATTGTCGGAGTTGAAAAAGGTAATGGTCTCAGTTTCAACAGTATCAAGATTTTGGCAAGGGAAAATGATTGGAATGTTCGAAATCATAAAATCCAAATTCTCCGGTTGGCCCGTACCAAATTGTACTCAATTTGGTACGGGTGAGCGCAGCGAACAAGAAGCTCCTCCCTTGTCTGTTAAATTGAAGGGGAGTGTCAGCGCTCGCTTTACTTCGAGAGACAAAGCAGGCGACAAAAAGGCGCAGGGATTTCAACGCGGCAAAAAAGACGATCAGATCGACGCCGTTGGGTCGGCTAAAACCATTTCCATACAGAGTCCGATAATACAAAATAATCCGGCTTTAGGAATTATGTAAAGAAACTCGACAATCGTCCGATGAATCGAGCGTTCTGCTTTCTGCAAATCAGCGTGTGTTACTCCGTAAAAAATGAAGGTGCGAAGCCATGAATACTGTCTATAAAAAGTGCCTGTTTTCGATTCTGACATTCATCGGCTTGATCTCGGCAAACGGCGTCAACACCGTCAACGCCGAGCAGCGATCCGTCTCGGTTCCGATGGCGAGCACCTTTCGCATTCGTTCGCAGGAACAGCGCGGAAACTCCATCATCTCCGGGCACGGAACCGGATTCGCGATCAATCTGTCAGAATTTGGTTACAACAAACATCGCTACGTGATGACAGCCTGTCACGTCGTTCGCGAAAAGAACGGCACCCCGTCACCGAATTTGCAATTGGAATTGCGTCTGAGAACGGGAGTACGATGGGCGCGCTGCCGTATCGTGGCAAGCGATGCGAAAATGGATGTCGCGGTGTTGGAATGCGAAACGGATCTTCCGGTCTGCTCGAGTTTCGCCGATCAGGACGCGACGGCTCGAACGCGCTTGGTGATGATCGGTAGTCCCGCCGGGGTGCCCTTGCGCGCGGTAAAAGGTTACGTCACGCAGCAGAAGCGCCTCGAGCCGTCGGTCGCGTACGTCGGCTATATTCATGAAGGCTGCAGTGGCGGTCCAGTCTTTGATGCGTCGTCTCAACACGTGATCGGCCTTTGCATCGCCGGGATTGGTGTTGGCCGAAGCGCGCAGATGGACCCGCACACGTGTCTGTATGTTTCCGTCGCGAACATGAAACGCTTCCTGCGAACGTCGCTGCGCGCGCGCGGCACAGGTGGTTCGCGGCGATCGATTCCGCGCGGAAACTCAAGCGATCATTACGCAGGGCGATCCGCCTACACAAGCCCCGTATCCTATCCCCCACCCTACGGTCGCGGCGGCGTGGATCGGACAGGGATGTTATTGCCGTAACGGTCCGGAGGCACTCAAGGGTGCATAACCGGACTTGCGCGCTCA
>JANXLS010000259.1 GCA_025355035.1 Planctomycetota bacterium
GCTCCCCGAAGTTGTTTTCGTAGGACTTCGCGGGGTTTGTTGAGTAGATCGTACTGCTTGGGCCGGCGTTTTACCGCTCGGGGTTCGATGCGGTTGGGCCGGTTGGGATTCTGGTCTTTCGCTATATCTCGGATCATGCGGCGGTAGAGACGCTTAAATTCACGTGCGGGAACCGCTTTCGCCGCTGCAGCTACCAGACGCTGGCGACAACCTTGAAAACTGATTCGCGCAACAGGAACGTCTGCTTTTTGTGCGGCGGTATTCATCAGCGTTCTCAGGATATTGTAACCAGCCAAGTACATCCAAAGCTCTTTGCGCACCCGGCTTGGCGTCGTCGTGCGCAGCACATTCATTCCCAGCATGTTCTTGATGTCCCGCAGCCGCAATTCCACTTGCCATCGTTGAAAAAACAGGTCGGCCAAATCGTCTTTTGTATACAGCTCGGCATCCGTCAACGTCGTAACCAAGGTCACCGTTTCCGCTCGAAATCCCGGCACCTCCACACGGAACCGCAACTCGCGCACGGTGATCGTTGCGGGAAGCGTTTGCGTCCCCAACCAGGCTGGAGGTTTTTTCGGACAATGCCAGACAGTCAGATGATCCAACACGCCGAAAGCAATCCCCTTCCGAAAATCCGTCTTGCGCTTGCCCAGCCGAGTCAGCACATCCACGCCTCGTGTTTGCAACATCGCCAGATCGGCATATCCGCAATACAGTCGATCTCCCAACGCAATATCGCCGGGACACAACAAAGACCACAATTGCCGCCACAACGACAGCTCGTTGCCCGCGCCGCCGCCGGTCGAAAAATCCAATAAAGCGCCCGACGCCAGGCTCATCAGTGCGACCAGGTACATGACCGGGAAACCGCATCCGGCTGCCTGTGCGCTGGGCTGTGGATACTCCGCCTGATTGGCCGGTGTGTCTGGCATCGACACCGAACTGCCGTCCGACACGATCACGCGCCGGCCATGCCACCGATCCTTGGCGCGCTCGGCATGGGTGAGTTCAGCACCCAATCCCGCGGCCACTGTATGCAGCACGTCTTCTGGCAATCGTTCCCGCGCCTGGCAATACGCGCCGGTATGCACGGACGCTTTGGCGCTAATCAATCCGGCGTTGCGTGCCTGCGCGAGAGCGTTGCGGCAGGAACGGTCCGGCGAAAGCACCTGGCCCAGAAAAATCAGCCACGTGGTCGTGGCATCGTAAATGCGCCGCCGCAGGTCCACATTGCAAATCGTTTGGCGAACCCATTTAATCGAGCAGGCTGACCGGAAAACTTCCGCACCCACGGCCTTCAGTTCGCACGGGTGTTCGGCAAGCTATGGATCGATTTCTCGCTGACCAGACGCCGTTATTCGCGGAGCGAGCCGACGCTGTAAAGGGAACTTAATAATTATTTTCAGTAGCGTCCGGTCATTAGTCAAACAAGGACAATGGTTTACAAGTATCGATTTCTATTTTTTGCGCGTCGTTCTCATAAAGTGCTTCCTGCAAACACGTTCGTTCGAAGGATCGAATGCGAAAAATCAACAGTATTTTTGATAGAGGTGATTTTAGGTTCATTCTTTTCTTCATGATCGCTGCGAGTACGTACACCGTGATGGAAATCCAGATTTGAGTCTTCACGGCGTTGCTGCTGGTCCCGAAAAACGCTTTGATCCGGAGGTTTTGTTTGATCCATTTGAAGAACAATTCGACTCGCCATCGTGACCTGTATAATGCCGCGATGGTCTCCGCAGGCAAGTTAAATTCATGGGTTAAAAATACCAGACGTTTACCTGTCTCCGGGTCGATGAAGGCGATTTTCCGCAAGCAATCCGGGTAACACTTGAGTATGCCTGGATTGCGTAGCCGTACCAGTTGATCACGAATAATACCTGCTGCTTTGTTGGCGGGCCGGGATTGGACCCAGCGAAATTTTGCGTTCTTTTTTGAACGGGTGACAAAGATCGCCTTGGCACAATGCAGGCGATACAATCGTTCGTAATCGATGTAGCCTCGATCCATGAGATAGATTGCGCCCGCTTCGTAAACCAGTTTGTCGAGGAGGTTGACATCATGCACTTTTCCGGTCGTAATATGAATGACGGCCGGGATTTGGCTGACAACATCCAGGAGCGTGTGTACCTTTATTGCGGCTTTTCGCCTGCGGAATTTGGCCCATGGAAACAACGTCAGACAGAGGTCGATCGTGGTGGAATCGAACGCATAAACGGCATTGTCCAACAGTTCCTTGCTCCACGATTCACCCGCGAAAAGTATTCGCGCCTCTCCGATCAGGTACATGGCGAAATCGTGGTAGATACGCCAATCGCGATGTTCGTTGGCATCCGCCAGAGTGCTCTTCGAAACTCGGCCGCGAATACCAGAATGATAAAGCGCCTTTTCGCGATTGCACAGACATGCTACGGTATCGCCCAGACTATCCATGCCAGCAAGCTGAGCAAAAGCCATACAGAGAAACTGATCCCAGCACGAGAATGCACTCGTACGGTAGTTACCGTTATAACGCTCGACGAATTTGCGGAATTCGTCATGAGAAAGCTGTAAAATAAACTGAGAAAAGAGAGTCTTTCCGCGATTCATCCGGTCCTTTCAAAGAGATTGAGAAGGCCGTATGATACGACGAAGTTCAAATCGTTGGAACGCGTTTTTACGCACAAACAGAACTGCATTAGTGCTTTGTGAGAAAATTAAAAACGCTCAACCGGACAGTAGTGATTGACTTTAATAAATATAACCCCTGCAAAATTCGTGTCCGTGCGACGGCTAACTCTGGGATGTATTGCGAACAAACCTTCACACTGCCGGTGACGCCCCCGGTGAATTCAGGTTCCGATCCTACGTTCATCAATCCAGTACTAGCCCGCATTTCTCACCGATGCGCCCATTTCCTTTTTTTGTCGAACCGAATCGAAACTTGATTCAGGGCGGGTTAAACGTCGTTTCGCCGTGTGACTTTTATGGTCATTAATAACGTTTTTTGAGTGGATAGCGTGAGCCGTGGACGTGGGTCTTCGGCGGGGCGTTCGCCGCCCTTTTTTTTGTGGCTGTCACATCCTTGTACCTTTAACACGTCAGCGGCACTCCTTGCAACGCGCGATACACGCGCTCAAATACAGCCTGATAGGGACACGCTGCCGCCAGCGATACCACCACGCGCCGCACCGTTACTTTCACCAGCGCGCCGATCTTCAACAGCTTCAACCGGATGGTTCCGCACTGCGCCGTTTCCATTTTCGTGCCTTTCAACCCCACGCGGCGCAGCGTCTGCAGCAGCGTGTACGCCACCGACGAGAACCACAACCTCAACTGATTCGCGCGCATCGTCGCCGTGCTCGTGCGATCCGCGAACAGGTACATCTGCTGCTCCTTGATCCTGTTTTCCATGTTTCCGCGCGCGCAATAAAAGTCTTCGTACAAGGCCCGCGCAGCTATTTTTTCCTTGGGTATATTAGTCACAATAAAGCGCGGATTGGGACCTTTGTCCAGGTGCTCCGCTTTACCTACAACACGCCGTTCGCAACTCCAACTATCACGTGTTTGGTAGGTAAAATCTTTAAATAACCGCGCCGCATGATTTGTGATGGCCCACCAGATTCGCGCCGCTTCCAGGTCGTCGCCAAGCTCTTTTTCCAAGCGCGTGTTGCGCGCCAGGCCGAAGACGTAAAACACGCCGTTTCCCTCGCACCACGCCATTAAATTGTCCCGGCAAAATCCGCTGTCGGCGCGCAGAATGACCTTCACCAGCGGCCAGCGCGCGCGAATTCGCTGGGCGATGCGCTGCACTTCCTCCAACGATCCATCGGCCGCGTCGCGGTCGGCTGTGCGTAATTTCGCGCAGAGCAATTGTTCTCCACAAAATATGTACAGTGGCAGGTAACAATACTCTTTGTAGTAGCCATGAAAGAAATGTCCTTCCTGATGACCATGAATAGGATCATCCGTAGCATCCAGATCGAACACGATCTGATCCGGCGGAGTTGTATACGAGTCCAAAAACAAATCGACAAACAGGTTTTCGAACGCCGCTTCATGGTACACAACTTTTTGGTAACGGCTGTTCGCATTGGCACTGGCCGGAGAAAGTTCGAGCCGGTTGAGCGTGCTTTTTCCGGCCAGCGCGTACCCTTTATCCTGTTTGCGGCGACGCTGCGATCCGGTGGGATCCACACATCCCGAAACGACCGCCAGCAGCGGATCGGCGCGAAGTTGGTCGTGATCGTTGAGGTCTTCGTATCCCAACGCGAGTCCGAACACGCGTTGGGCAATCAAGCTGTGCAACGTGTGTTCGATCGCGCCGGGATCGCGAAAATCCGTGAAGCAAGCCGCGGTGCGTGCGATGATGCCAAAGCGCCGGTCGACCTCGCGCAACAGCAGCGCGCCGCCGTCGGAGGTAATGTGTCCGCCGTCGAAACCCGCCTGGACGCTGCGCCGGCCGATGCTGTGGAAATCGAAAATCGCTTGAGTACACTGTGTCATGACAAGGCTGCTCCTGGTTCCGGTGCGAAAATGTTCTCGACAAACATTTTGTGTCAGAAACGGCAGCTTTGTCTTATTTTATCAGTGAGAAATGCGGGCTAGGCGCGGGGGGAGAGAGTGACGGCGGGAACTTGAGAGGATGAGGGCGGATTTGAGGTTGGTGCGCCGGCCGAACCGGCGCATGAAAGTAGCGCGCTGGCACGAACGACTTGACCGGCGATAGGTGATGACAACGGTGCTTACGGCGGAAAGGACGGGGGGCTATGACAGGGAATAGCAGACTGCACTGTCATTGTATTATACCGCGAAAATGGACAAAATTAAGGCATACGTATGCAGCATAACAGTGGCATCCGATATAAGCGGTCCTTCTCCGCCGCTTGCGGTTTAGTTCAACGCAAGAGCGGTCGGATTTTAGGTGCGACCAGATTAATGAGCCCTGGAATGCG
>JANXLS010000262.1 GCA_025355035.1 Planctomycetota bacterium
AAAACGGGATCAGCGCCAGCTGAAGACAACAATCCGAAGCCACAGCGCCTTTGGCTCGTCCCAATGCTGCTGTTTACGGCGCTCGGCATCGCCGCAATTTTTCTGCCCGTATCCGACGCAGTCGATCACTTCCGCAACCGCATGGATGCTTTGGGCTGGGCCGGACCGATTGCGTTCATTCTACTCGTCGTCATTTTGACCGTATGCCTCGTCCCGGGTGCAGCGGTCGTGATCGCCGCGGGCTCGTTGTTCGGCTTGGTGCGCGGGACACTTTATTCCGTCATCGGATGCAACCTCGGAACGCTTGCGGCATTCCTGTTGGCACGGACGGTGCTGCGCAAACGCGTGGAAGCATGGGCGCGTGGCCATCCGAGATTCGACGCGGTGGATACCGCCATTGCCCGGAACGGATTCAAGTTCGTCCTCCTGCTACGTCTCTCGCCAGTCTTTCCCTTTTGCATGTTGAATTACGTCCTGGGACTGACGCGCGTTTCAACGGCAAGTTACGCGCTCGGCGGCCTGATCGGAATGCTCCCCGGAACAATTCTGTTCGTCTACATCGGTGTGTTGTCGTCGAGCCTCGGCGGAGTTCCCGCCAATGAAACACAGGATGTTTGGCGCTTGAAACTGGCTTTAAAAATCGTCGGCTTCCTGGCGACATTGGTGGTAACGTGGTGGATCACACGCGTCGCCAGTACCGAATTGAAAGCTCAGGACAATCCCCCTGCCGCGCCTCAGCCGACCGAATAGACTGAGCTGCTACACTCCACAACCGTGAGTCACCCAATGAATAAACTGAATTTCTTAAACGATGCGAACGACGCTGCCATGCTCGCAAATGTGCGTCCGTTGTCGTATGAAAATCCAAAGCCGTCCGGCACCTACAATCTCGTCGTCATCGGCGCGGGACCTGCCGGTTTGGTCGCAGCCGCCGGCGCGGCAGGCTTGGGCGCGAAAGTAGCGCTGATCGAGCGCGAAGTTCTGGGCGGCGATTGCCTGTCCACGGGTTGCGTCCCGTCCAAGGCCCTGATTCGCTGCGGTCGCGCGGCAGCGGATGCGGCGCTTTACGGCGAACTCGGAGTCAACGCCCCGAAACCCACGATCGATTTCCCGCATGTCATGGAACGCATGCGACGCCTCCGTGCACAGATCAGCGCCAACGATTCCGTCCAGCGCTTTACGCGTTTGGGTGTTGACGTTTTTCTTGGCGAAGGTCGATTCGTCAGCGGCAACTGCGTTGAAGTCGGCGGCGAACAACTGCGTTTCGCCCGCGCATTGATCGCAACAGGTTCAAGTCCTGTCGTGCCGGATATTCCCGGACTCGCTCAATCGGGCTTCGACACCAACCTCTCGATTTTTAATCTGACCGAAAAACCGGAGTCGTTGCTCGTGCTGGGCGGCGGCCCCATCGGTTGCGAACTGGCGCAAACATTTCAACGCCTCGGTTCGCGCGTCACGTTGATCGAATCGTTCTCGCGACTCCTGCCGCGAGAGGATTCTGACGCTGCAGAAGTCGTGAGAAAACGCCTCGAACGCGATGGCGTTGAGATTCAATTGAACGCAAGATTGTTGAAGATTGAAAAACGCTCCGATGATTTACGCGTCGCAACGTATGAACAAAACGGCGCCACGCACCAGAATCTCTGCTCACGTATTCTCGTCGCAATCGGACGCAAGCCCCAACTCACCGCGCTGAACCTCAACGCGGCCAACGTCGATTTCGATCCGTCCGGCGTGGTCACGGACGACTTTCTACGAACAACCAACCCGCGTATTTACGCCGCTGGAGACGTGTGCTCCATCTACAAATTCACACACGCTGCCGACGCGATGGCGCGAATCGTCTTGCGCAACGCGCTGTTCTTCGGGCGGGAACGCGCTTCGAAATTGGTGATTCCCTGGACAACGTTCACCGACCCGGAGGTTGCCCAAGTCGGATTGACCCAACAAGCCGCCGATTTTTCAGCCATCGCCACGGATGTTTTCACCGTCAAGATGTCCGATGTCGATCGGGCGCTACTCGACGGACACACCCATGGATTCGGGCGGCTTGTTCTTAAGAAAGGTACCGACGTAATTCTTGGCGCTACGCTGGTGGCACCAAACGCCGGAGATATGATCGGGGAGATGACGCTCGCGATGAGAATACGTGAGCAGAGATTCTGGTGCGTGGCGCCGTTTTGTTCATACGTTGCGACGCGTAAATCATCGGAGCGTTTTTCAATCTTCAACAATCTTGC
>JANXLS010000278.1 GCA_025355035.1 Planctomycetota bacterium
TCAACAGTCCGTTCTGGATGCAGGGAAGCTTCACGATGTTTCGCGACATCAGCGTCGCTTACAATCTGTGCATCATCATTGTGTTCTGCATTGCCTGCATCCTTCTGATGTATTTCATCATCAACAAAACAAAACTCGGCCTGCTGCTTCGGGCCACCGTCCAGAACCGAAACATGGCCGCGTCATTGGGCGTTCACACGCGGCGCGTCGATGGATTTACCTTCGCGCTGGGATCAGGGCTTGCCGGCTTGGCCGGATGCGCGCTGACGCAGGTTGGCGGCGTTTCGCCGGATATGGGTTCGAACTACATCGTCGATTCGTTCCTTGTCGTCGTGACGGGCGGAGTGGGAAAATTGGCCGGAGCAATTTGGGCCGGGATGGGGCTTGGCATGATGAACAAATGCCTCGAACCTTATTTTCTTGCCGTCTGGGGCAAAGTGCTGGTGTTGATGTTTGTCGTGTTTTTCCTTCAGAAACGACCTTCGGGGTTGTTCCCGGCTAAAGGGAGGCACGCCGATGTCTAATTCATCTCCGCGTTCGGATCTGTCCCGATTTGTTCCGTACATCGTCCTGTTTTTAGCGATTGTTGTCGTCCCCGTATTGTACTCCCTCGGCGTTATCGATATCGCGAAAGTCAACCAGTGCGGCCGCTATTTGTGTTTCGCGATAGTTGCATTGGGCGTCGATTTGGTTTGGGGCTACACGGGAATTTTGAGCCTCTGTCAAGCCATGTTCTTTGTCATGGGCGCCTACGCGATGGGGATGCATCTGGCGCTGCACGGTCCGACCGACGGCCCGAATCATGACATTCCGCGCTGTCTGTTCGTCGTGTCGTCTGCGGTCAGTGGATTCTCGCTGCCCTGGTTCTGGAAGCCGTTTGACTCGCTCGCTGCGACGCTCATTCTGGGCTGGCTGATTCCCGGCGTCGCCGCGTTTATCTTCGGTTATCTGGCGTTCAGAAGCCGCGTGCGCGGAGTTTACTTTTCGATCATCACGCAAGCAACCACGCTCGCGGCAGTCAACGTGCTTGGGCTGAACAACATGCTGCTCTGCGGCACCAACGGTCTGACGAATTTTGAAAAGTTGGGACCGATCGATCTGCGGGTCAACTCGGGCAAATTGACGATGTACATCATCACCGTTGTCGTGCTGGTGGTCCTTTATTTGGCATGTCAGTTCCTGGTGAAGTCGCGACTCGGCCGGATTCTGGTGGCGATTCGCGACAACGAGCCGCGCTTGCGATTCTCCGGGTATCGGCCGCTCTATTTCAAGATATTCGCCTTCACCGCGGCGGCCGCCATCGCGGGAATCGGCGGGATGCTGTACAGCCCGCAGAACGGCATTGTGACGCCATCCGACCTGGACGTCGAGAAATCCATTTTCATGGTCGTGCTTGTGGCGGTGGGCGGGCGCAGTTCGTTATCCGGCGCAATTCTGGGAGCGTTGGTTGTCAATTTTATCTACAGCATCACAACGTCCGGAGTGACAGTGGTTATCCATCAAATCAATATTCCGTTGCTCAGACCCGAATACTGGCCCTTCGTGCTCGGTTTGCTGGCATTGAGCGTTGTGCTCTACTTCCCGGCGGGCTTGATCGGATTGTGGCGCAGATTAAACGGGACAGACGATACAGGAGGGGCACATAATTGAGCGGCAAACTCCAAAACCCTCCGCAAGTGACGAGTGGGAAAGAAATCATTCGCGTCGAAAAAGTGAAAGTTCTTTTTGACGGATTCAAGGCGCTCGAAATCGACCGGTTCTCGGTTTTCGAAAACGAATTGCGCGTCGTCATAGGGCCCAACGGCGCGGGCAAGACGACGCTCTGCGATGTCATCAGCGGCAAGACGAAAGTCACGGAAGGCCGGACGTACTTCGGCGACACGGAGACGACCGGGCTCGCTGAAGACTCGATCAGCGCTCTTGGCGTCGGGCGGAAATTTCAGACGCCCACAGTCTTCGACAGCCTCACCGTTTTTGAAAACATGGAGCTTGCGCTGCCCGGGCGGCGCAAGGTTTTTCAGAATTTGTTCGGCCAGGTATCGAGTGAAAATCGCGACAAGATCATGGCGACATTGAAACGAGTCGGGCTCACCGACAGCGCGAACATTCAAAGCAAGCATCTCAGCCACGGTCAGCGGCAATGGCTTGAAATCAGCATGTTGATCGTGCAGAGTCCGAAGCTGCTGCTCGTCGATGAGCCGGCGGCGGGATTGACAGACGAAGAGACGCACTTGACCGGAGAACTGCTGCTCGAGCTTGCCGGCAGCCACACGATCATGGTCATCGAACACGATATGGAATTCGTGCGCCAATTGAATCGCACCGTTACCGTGTTGTGCGAAGGCAAGGTGTTGTGCGAAGGTCCGCTCGATAAAGTCCAGGCGGACGAACGAG
>JANXLS010000658.1 GCA_025355035.1 Planctomycetota bacterium
TGGGCGAGTTTCAGTTTTTCGCGAATGTCGAGACGTTCTTCCTTCACTTTTTCCAGTTCTTTCAACGGACCCACCACGACGATCCCGTTGGCGGCGGCGTTGAAACGCGGGTCAAACATTTCGTTGTTGTACGCGATCTCCTTCGATTTCTTGGTCGCCGCATCCAGGGCGGCTTGGACGACGCGCTGATTCTTCCGCTCCTCGGCCAGTTCGTTACCGAGCACGTCGAATTTTTTCTTCAATTCCTCGACGCGCGCCTTTTCAGTTGCCGACGTTTTGACCGGCGTTTTATCCATCGCGTTGACAATGAACAACGCGCCGCCGATAAGACCCATGACAAGGCCGACGATGCCCATGATCAACGGCGTCTTCGATGGCTTCGCGGGTTTCGCTGAAACGACGGCGGAGCGTGTGGCGGACCGAGCCACCTGCTTACGTAATGCGGTCGTCGCTTTACCCGTCGTTACTTTTGATGCCGATACCGCTTCCGCGGGTGCGGATGTATCCTGGTCCACGTCAGCTTCTTCTGTCCCTTCGACAGTGAAAGCCGATTCCACCGCTTCGATGCTTTGAACCACGTCCTGAGACTCAACAACGGGGTCGGCCGCTGAATCATAAGCTGGAACTTCTTCCTCAAAAACCGGCGGGAACAGATCGACTTTCCGTGCTGCAGTCGGCGGACGCGTCGGAAGTGGGGACGACACGGGACGCGCGACGGGCTTTGCCGCTGCAGCTGGAACGGGTCGAGCAACCGCCGTTTTGGTGATGGGCGCTTGTTTCGCAGCGGGAGCTGCCGGGCGAGGTTTAGCGGCGGTTGGAACGGGTGAAACAGGAGCGGGTGCGAGTTTCGCTATGGACGCAGGGGATGGCGGAGGCGGGGCGGATACCGGCGCTTGCGCCGCGCGCACCCGGAAAATCGCCTTGCAGGCTGGGCAGGAAATATGCGTGGCGTCGGGCTCGATGTTCAGCGGCTCGCCGCATTTGCAGTTGATCTTTGCCATTCCCAATCCTCATTTAAGAGACCAAAGTTCACGCTTCAAAGTTCAAAGCTTCGCCGGGATCTTTTGAACTCTTGACGTTAAACCGTTGATCTACTGTTTCGACAGGGCTTCAATCAGCCGGGTGATTGCTTTGGGGATTTCGGCGGCCGGGATCGCGAAGACGGATTTTTCCAGGCCTTCAACGCGCCCGACGACGACGCCCAGCAATTTTGCATCCAACCCCAAAACGGGTGAACCGAATGCGCCGGTGTTGGTCGGCACTGCGAGC
>JANXLS010000659.1 GCA_025355035.1 Planctomycetota bacterium
CGGGCTTCAGCTTTGCGCACGAGACATTGCGAATTTTCTAGCTGAGCCTGGCGAACGGATTTCACAGGTGTCGCCAACATCCCACGGATCGTGCGCTCATCGGCGACCGTCAATTCATCGACGCCCAGCGGCAGTAATTCAAATGGTTCGGCGGACGTGGTTTGATCATCGCGTTTTACGTTTAGCACCAGTTTTGGCGCTGGAAAAGCAGTCTGATCGAAATCAGTCATTTTTGTTCACTATGATTCCGGCAACGACACACTTCTCTCCCTGAAGTTTGAGAACGACGGAGTGGTATGGCGCTTGCGAACCATGGGCAGGAGCGATTACCCCTTGCGAAAATTTTGTCTGTCCGTAACCCTTATTTTTGTAATAAATGCAGTTCCGGCGGCAGAGCTGTTTTCCACCTCGACAAGAGTGATTACATCCGTTTCATCCACAATCGTTTCCGTTCAAAGTCAAGGTATGGACTCCGGCTCGGGCGTGATTATTTCGCCGGACGGCCTTGTATTGACTGCGAGCACACTGTTATCACGCGATTCGGCCACGATCAAAATTCAACTTTCTGACGGACAGACCTATTCTGCTGATGTCGTCGCGACTGATAGCGCCACGGAATCCGCATTGCTTCACGTAAGATTGCAAGCCGGCAGCATCATTCCATTTTTAACGCTCGCAAATTCGTCGTTGATGAAAGTCGGATCGCCTGTGATGACGGCGGGCAACCCGCTAGATTCCATAAGCGCCGATCATCAAGTCGCCTTCAGCGTGGGATCGATCACAGCAATATCCGATGTTCGAAGCGGGGATGTATGCAGCCGGTATTTTGGTTCTGCGCTTGAGACGGATGCCGCCATCAACGCCGGGTCCGAAGGCGGTGCATTGCTGAACGAAACCGGGCATATGATCGGCATGACTTGCCTGTGCGTGGATCGCACGCGGATGCGCGGATGTGCCGTCCCCAGCAATCGAATCAAGGCCGCCTATGAAAAATATCTGACCGATCAGAATTACAGCACCGATGCGGCAGTGTGTCATTGTTCGACGCCGACAGCTGCTACGACCAGGAATGTGTCGGTGGTATCGTACTCGATGCCGTCAGGCACCACTTCGATTCAGGCTGGCACCCGCCTTCAAATCGTGACGCAATCTGCCTCCGCATCACCGTGCGTTTGCAATTGCATCGCGAGCGCAACGTGTCGGTGCGACGGGTGCGTGGTGCAGATCGACGCGCGGTTGAACGAAAGCGATGAAGGCGCGAAAGTCTTAAATTCTCTGGGCGAGCAGGTCGGCTCGGTCACAAAAATGGATTTGATGCGCCACCTCGGAGCGCAGAACGCCGGCGTTTCCTTTTTCACGCCGCTGGAAAAGCTGCCAGGGACTTCAGAAACTGACGCGCCGCTCATCGATTTGATCGCGAAATGCTCTCGCGCGTTTGTATTTATCGGCAACGGCTCGGGCGTCATGATCAGTGAAGACGGAATGGTTCTGACGAATTTTCACGTGGCCGGCAGCAAAAGCACCTGGACCGTGCGGCTCGGCGGCGAAACGCAAACACGATTATGCGACATGATTGAAAAGGATGAACAGCGCGATCTGTGCCTACTGAAAATTCGGGACATTTCACATGCGCCTTTCATCGCGTTGGGAAACAGCTCGACGCTCAAAGCCGGCGAGCAGGTGCTCGCGTTGGGTGATCCATTTTCGCTCGGTCACAAGAACGGCGATCCAGCCGCGAGCATCGGGATCATCAGCGCGCTGCATCGCAATCAGGGTCGGTATACGGACGCCGTTCAAACCGACTGCGCCATCAATCCCGGCAACTCTGGTGGCCCGCTAATCAACATGGCCGGCGAACTTGTCGGCCTGAATGGCCAAATCATTTCCCGCTATGGAAAAAACAATACAGGAATCGCGTTTTCAATTCCTGTGAACCAGATCAAAGCGGCGTTGCCTGTCATAACGCGCGCCACCGAGCTTCGAAAAGCTGTTGCACAAGCCACGGCCGGTTCTACCGCGACGCGATGAGTACAGCGTCAGGTTTAGGTAGCCAGTACATGTGCTTGCGCCAGCAATTCAAGATCGAATTCCTTCTTATTCGCAACGACTTCGTTCAGCGGTGCGGTCGCTGGCTTGCCATCTTTCCATCCGACCATGACACAGTGCGTCTGTTGTCGGATCGTTTGAATCGCGTGGATTCCCAACCGAGTCGCCAGAATGCGGTCGAATGCCGTGGGAGTTGCGCCGCGCTGGACATGGCCGAGTTTCGTGAGCCGCAAGTCAAAACCCAGGGTTGTCCGATGCTCATCGAAATAGCGCACCAGGGCATCACCATTGTATTTTGCGCCTTCGGCAACAACGGCAAGTGCGCTGTGCTTGCAGCGCCGATATGCACCGTGAAGCAGCGCCGCGACCTGATCGGGTTCAGTGGGTTGCTCTGGCACGATAATGGCATCGGCACCGCCAGCTAATCCTGCCATCAATGCCAGGTATCCGCAATCGCGCCCCATGACTTCTACAATAAATGCGCGGTCCAGGGCTGACGCCGTGATATTCAGCCGGTCAATGGATTCCAAAGCGACGTTTAATGCCGTATCGACACCGATGCTAATGTCAGTTCCATAGACATCGTTGTTGATCGTCGCGATGATGCCAACCACTGGAAAGCCGCGCTTCGAGAGGTCATACAAACCGCGCTGCGTCCCGCCGCCACCGATACCGATTACCGCGTCGATGTCGAGCCGTTTCAAATTCTGAAGAGCCATTTCGAGCGCACTGTCCGATTTAAATTCCGCATACCGTGACGAAAACAGAATCGTGCCAGGCTTCTGGATCATGGAAGTCACATCCGGCGCGCGGATGTGAAACAAACTGTCCTCAACCAGTCCGCGAAATCCCTGGTGGACTGCAAACATTTCCAGCCTGGCGTCCAAACCAAACTGGACGACCGCGCGAATTGCGGCATTCATGCCTGGCGCGTCCGAACCGCTGGTTAAGAGGGCTACTTTTCGGATGTTAAGCATGGTGTCCCCGCATCGGCTTCCTTCAATTGCAGGACCGGTTTCGCTTTGAGATAGGCGTTGATCTGG
Source organism: Planctomycetota bacterium (assembly GCA_025355035.1). Lineage (GTDB taxonomy): Bacteria > Planctomycetota > SZUA-567 > H5-PLA8 > H5-PLA8 > JANXLS01. The sequence continues at coordinate 3,090 of JANXLS010000659.1, forward strand.
TCGCGAATATTCATCATGCGGAGATGCGTCGTCCCGATTTCTTCGCGCTCAATTTTTTCGTCGATGCCCTGCAACGCGGCCATGACGGCATCGATTTGTGTCGACGATTCGATAACAACCCGGAGCCGTTTGCTCACCGCTTCGTCTTTCGAGGATTTCATTGCCAAGCGCGAATAACCACCGACCGCGCTGTTTGCATTCCGAACATAATGTGTGACGGTAAGTACGATTTCCTCGATGAGTTGTCGCGCATTGTCGTGATGTTGTCGCTCCAGTTTCGCGCTCAACAGATCGCTGTTGCGTTGAATCAGCAATCCCACGCTGAAACCGAACAGCCCTCCAAGAGCCGCATAAAATAATGCCATCAGCCACATATGGCCGGAAAAAGCCTGGAGACTCATCGTCAGCGCGTCTCCAATACTGGTGTGCTGCCCCGGCATCATCATTGTGTGATACATTGCCATGGAAAACGGATGCAGAATGAAAACGCCAAGCAGTGTTCCTACCAGCGTGGCATAAATCTTCGCCCTAAATCTATTTTTC
>JANXLS010000363.1 GCA_025355035.1 Planctomycetota bacterium
AGTGAGTGCCGAGTGCCGAGTGCCGAGTGCCGAGTGCCGAGTGCCGAGTGCCGAGTGCCGAGTGCCGAGTGCCGAGTGCCGAGTGCCGAGAAATAGATTCGGTGCTTATTACTTTGCTGCATAATTTTGTTGAACATTTTATTTTTTCTGGGAACGTGTGGCCACATTTACGAGGTAGCCGCTCGTCTCAAAGCATTTTTTAGCACTCGGCACTCGGCACTTTTTTAAAGGAGTTCACATGGCTGATTCTTACACTGAATCGACGACGGTGGGTTGTGGGTCGCGGTTGATGGAGTCGATCAAGGGCGTGGGGATCGGGATCTTGCTGGTGGGGATTTCGGTCTTTGTGTTGTTCTGGAACGAAGGGCGTGCGGTGCATCGGCAGCAGGCGTTGGAAGAGGGCGCGGCGTCGGTGATTTCGGTGAAGGCTGAACAGGTCGATAAGGCGAACGAAGGGAAATTAGTTCACGTCGCCGGGGACGTTAAGACTGCGACCGGTTTGGCGGACGAGAAGTTTGATATCAAAGCACCGAATGCGTTGCGATTGCGTCGAAAAGTCGAAATGTACCAATGGAAAGAAGACGAGAAGACGGAAACGAAGAAGAATCTCGGTGGGAGCGAAGAACGAATCAAGACGTACACGTATGAAAAAGTGTGGACCGAATCCGTCATTGACTCGACGCAATTTAAAAAACCGGCGGGGCATGAGAATCCGGGACACGTGGCCTATTCGAGTGAAATACGTGATGCGGTCGATGCAAGAATGGGAGCATTCGCGGTCAATGCGCCGGTGCTCGGGTTTCTTTCTCCGAACAATGCGGTCGTCCCGGCAGGCAGCGGAAGTGTTGAGAATTCGACACCGAAGAATGGCTCCAAAGCGGCTTACACGGTTTCAAACAACATGCTGTATCTGGGAAATACAAACAGCCCCACTGTGGGTGATGTGCGGATCGCGTTCACGGAATATCCGTCGGGGCCGGTGAGCGTGATCGCCCGACAGGTGGGCGAAACGTTTCAGGAGTTCAAGGCCAAGACGGACACGATCCTGCTGGTTCAGCCTGGAATCGTCGCGGCGGATGTGATGTTCAAGCAGGCCGAAGACGAGAACAAGATGATGACGTGGATCATTCGCGTGGTCGGGTTCCTTTTTATTGCGATCGGATTCGGCCTGATGTTCGGGCCGTTCGTGACGATGGCGGATGTTGTGCCTTTCATTGGATCGATTGTCGGGGCGGGAACGTTCATTGCGGCGATTGTTTGCGCGATTCCAGTGTGGACCGTGACGGTTGCGATCGCGTGGATTTTTTATCGCCCGGTGATCGGCATTGCGCTCTTGGTGGTAGCATTGGCGGTACCGATTTTGTTCATGGTGATGCGATCGAAGAAAGCGGTGACGGCGGCGTGAAGGTTTGGATTTCTCGGGGATGGGTGGGATTGTAACATTTGGGCTAGAGCGGTTTTCAAATGTCTGAAGACAAATCTGCTTGCGGCGGGCTGCGCGGTACTTCGTCAGACTCGCTTAACGTAGTCTCCAAATACGTTTCGCTCGTCTTCCTCGTCCCGCTTGCCCGGCGCGGCGCATCTTTGT
>JANXLS010000366.1 GCA_025355035.1 Planctomycetota bacterium
GTGCACAATTCCGCGAGGTTTCCGCCGCCAACCAATTTCACCGCTCGATAGCTCTCGGCCCGACATCATTTCCCGTTTCGAAAGTTGCACATGTGCGTCCTTTTCGCCTCCCAAGTTCTCATTCCACTTCGCCATGCTATACTCCGTAAGTAGTGATGATTCGGTTCGCCGGCATCTTTGAAAATTAAGATTTTTGTAAACGAAACGCTCCCTCATCCGTCTGAAAGGTATGGGAATGTATCGTTTCGATCCTATGGCAACGTTTTTGCGCAAGCGTGTTCGTTCCTCGGCACTCAGCACTCGGCATTCGGTACTTTTCTCAAGGGAGACGCCATGTCCAACAGTCTGTTCGCCAGCATCGCCAGCAATCTCGATATTGAAAAATACAAAAACCTGAATTGGGAAGGGTCCTTTCAGGACTATCTCGACATGGTTATCAAAGAACCGAAGATCACGCGCAATGCGTATCAGCGGCTCTACGACATGATTCTGTCCTACGGCTCCGACGAAGTCATCGATGGCCGCGACAAAATCACGCGCTACAAATTCTTCAACGATCCCATTTCAAATGGTCGCGACGGCGTCTTCGGTTTGGATCGCTCGTTGATGCGCCTTGTCAGCGTGATTAAATCTGCAGCGATGGGCTATGGCGCCGAACGCCGCGTCATCCTCCTGCACGGCCCCGTCGGTAGCGCCAAATCGACCATCGCGCGCTTGATGAAGAAAGGCCTCGAAGTCTATTCGAAGACCGAAGCCGGCCACCTCTATACATTTTCGTGGGACCTCACCGATACGCCCGGGGCGCTGCAACCGTGCCCGATGCACGAAGAACCGCTGAAGCTCATTCCACTCGATCAGCGCGAACGCGTCCTGCACGAACTCAACGAACGCACGCGGAACGAATACAAAATCGCGATGGAAGGCGACCTCTGCCCCTTCTGCCGCTACATCTTCCGCAGCCTGATGGATAAACATTCCGGCGACTGGGCGAAGGTGATGCAGCAGATCAAAGTCCGGCGCATGACGCTCTCCGAAAAGGATCGCATTGGCATCGGCACGTTCCAGCCGAAGGACGAAAAGAATCAGGATTCGACCGAACTGACGGGTGACATCAACTACCGCAAGATCGCTGAGTACGGTTCCGACAGCGATCCGCGCGCGTTCAACTTCGACGGCGAATTCAACGTCGCCAATCGTGGCATGATCGAGTTCATTGAAGTGCTCAAATTGGACGTGGCGTTTTTGTATGATCTGCTCGGAGCCAGCCAGGAACACAAGATCAAGCCGAAGAAATTTGCGCAGACGGACATCGACGAAGTCATCCTTGGCCACACGAACGAACCGGAATACAAGAAGCTACAATCCAACGACATGATGGAAGCGTTCCGCGACCGAACGGTCAAGATCGACGTGCCGTACAACACGCGTCTGTCCGATGAAATCTCGATTTATCAACGCGATTTCAACCGCAAGAACGTGAAGAAACACATCGCTCCGCACACGATCGAAATCGCGGCGATGTGGGCGGTGCTGACACGTTTGGAAGAGCC
>JANXLS010000379.1 GCA_025355035.1 Planctomycetota bacterium
CGCTCGTTGTTGGCGGGCGAATTGATCAAACACGTCGTCGGCGTCGGCAGCCAACTCGACGAATCGCGCAATCTCTTTGAATACCCGCGCATGTTCGCGACGATGTTCCTGATCATCCTCGCCAGCGTGATCGTGGACAAAGTCGTTTTCGGTGAACTCGAAAAACGCGTCCGCGCCAAATGGGGGACATAGCTCTCCGCCTTCACCCGTTGCACATGTTCTCGAACAGGTTCGTTATCCAGTACCAATGTTCTTGAATTCGAACCGTTCACGGATAATTTAGGCAAGTCGTTGTCTGCACGGATCGGGGATTGTGGGACTGTGGCCAAACTGATTTTCAGAAGCGGCATGTACGCGGGCAAGACCATGAGCCTGCCCCAGGGCAAAGCCATTGTTCTGGGCCGCAACCGCGACGTAGATTTGCCGCTGAACGACGCCAAGCTGTCGCGACGGCACTGTCAGATCACTGCAACCGAAACCGGCTGCGTGATTGTCGATTTCGGAAGCACGAATGGCACGTTTGTCAACGGTAATCGACTGGATGCCGACAAGCAGATGGAACTGATCGAATTCGATCGCATCGTTTTGGGCGACACCGAGATTGAACTTTATCTCTCCGAACCGGGCGAACGCATTCTGGCTGTCTCCAGCGACGACAACATGCCGATCGTGAAAGTCAGCGATTCGGGGTCGGCCGTCAGCAAAGCTGTTCAGTCGCCGACACTGACGCAAATGAAGGCGATTGAGAGCGAATCGCGCCGCGTTACTGAAACGGAAATGGAGATCACTCCCGATCCAGACCCGCTGCTATCAGCGCTGTATGAAATGGGGCTCCCGCTTCCACCGGAACCGCCGCTTCCGAGCGGCACTGACATGTCACACGTCGAACCGACGTATTGCAGCTATTGCGGCGCAAAGATTCTCGATGCCGATAAGGTCGCAGGGAAGGCGCGCACGAGCAGCAATAAAATGGCGTGCAAAACCTGTTTTGTCAAACCGCCGCCGGAGTTTGGGCATTCAGCGAAACCTGAAGTCGACGCGATGCTGGCGGGGCTCGACAGTGAACCGATGGTCGTCGATACATCCAAACGACCGCGCCTTGCGCTCATCGAACACGATGCGGAAGCCGCGCGCCATAGTCGCTTGACGCCGATGCTTGCCCCGGCAAAAACGATCCCGCAAGCCCCCGAGGATCCCAAGATCTTCGGCGATGAATTTGAAGAAATCGGTTGAAGGTGTTATTTACATTTTCATTTTTTGAAGGCATAAAAAAGTCCGCTCCGGCGGACTCGTTTTTGTTCTTGATATACATCGCACTTATTCTAAATATACGAATTGCCGGAGCGGATCAGGAATACTTTTTACCCTTCAAGGCACCACGTACTTTGAGCGGCTAAGACGCAAGAGAACTTCGGGAACGCGTTCGAATTCACTCGACTTTTCAAAAAAATGATCGGCACCCATTGCACTGCATCGCTCCCGGCATTCGGGAATTGTGAAGTGCGTAAACACGATGACAACACACTCCGGACGCTGTCGCTTAATCTCCACAATCACTGAAAAGGACGCACCATCCGAGAGGAACAAATCCAGAACGACCGCATCCGGTTTTGTATGACTCAAAGCCGCCATGGCCTCGGCAACCGTCCCGGCTTCGCCCACGATATTGACCGGCACCGCTTCTTCGATCATGCAACGGATCCGGCTCAATACTTGTTGGGAATCTTCGACCAAAAGCACGTTCAGTCTGCTTTCGTCCCGGTTCATTTCCATGCACGGATAATACCTGGTGACACGAGTATGAGGTATTGAGGAAAATGCTGAAGATGGTGTCGGTAAAACTACCTACAAAGCAGGGTTGGAGTGTGCAGGCGTGAAATGGGGAGGTTTGCGCAGGGGGATCTGAACATAGACCCGCGTACCGTGTGGCGCGCGGGGTGCGATGTCGATCGTGCCGCCGCATTGAAGCGTTCGCTCTTTCATGCCCAGCAATCCCAGCGAGCCTGACGCGTTCAAGGCGGAAGGTTGAATTCCCACTCCATCATCGCGAATCTCCAGGTTTGCGTACTGTGCGTCAGTTTTAAGATTGATATCGACGCGCGATGGGTTCGCATGCCGGGCAACATTCGTCAGGGCTTCCTGGCAGATGTAAAACAATTCGTCGGCCACGTCGGCGGGAATGGGCGCGCCGGCTTCGTCCACGTCGGCCACGCATGGAATCGCGGTCCGTTCCTGGAAGCGTCTTGCGCGCTGCATCAACGCGGCGGCCAGGCCCAGTTTGTCCAACGCGCCGGGCCGCAAATCGGCGGCGATTTTCTGCACGGCGGCGATAGTCGCATCGGTGAGTTCCGATGCCGCGACAATCCGCTCCAGCACCGGCGAGAACCTGGGCGGCAAATCCGGGTCTGTGAGTTTTCGCTCGATCCATCGCACGTCCATTTTCAAGCCCGTCAGCAACTGCCCCAGCTCATCGTGAATTTCGCGCGCGACACGCGTGCGTTCTTCTTCCTGGGCGCGATGAAATCGGCCCAACAATGCGCGCAGTTGATCTTCCGACGATTTCAACTTCGCCTCAGCCTGCTTGCGGTCCGTGATGTCCTGCGCCGTCCCGTACAGTTTTACGACTTGGCCCGACGCATTTTTTTCCGTCCGTCCGGTTACTTCATGATAGGCGTCTTTACCACTGGGCAATTTGAGGTGTAAATCGCAGCCGTAACTTTCGCCGGTTTCCGCCGCTCGTTTGACGCACTCTCGGAGACGCTTTGCGTCTTCCGGGAAATAGTAGGCCATATTTTCGTCGTAATGAGGCGGGCCGGAGGACCGATCGCGCTCGAAGAGCCGAAAAAGAACGTCCGACCACCGGATCTCTCCCGTCGCCAAATCGTACTGCCAGTCGCCAATATCACCCAGCGATTGGGCGTCTTTCAAACGCCGTTCGCTTTCCTGTAAAGACGCTTCGGCGCGCTTGCGGTCCGCAATATCCGAGATCGCGCCGGCCATGCGAACAGGTTGCCCGCGTTCGTTGCGCTCCGCAATCCCGCGCGACCGCACCCATTTGTAATCGCCCTGCTTTGAACGCAATCGAAACTCTTCGTCAAAGGGAAATTTCTCGCTGAAATGCCGCTGCATAGCCTTTCGTACATGCAGCAAATCGTCCGGATGGATAAGCTCGATGAACCAGTCTTTGGGCGGCTGCAATTCATTCGTGTCGAATCCGAGGAGTTGCTTCCATCGCCCCGACAGATAGTGTTCGCCGGTGAGAATGTGCCAGTCCCACAACCCGTCACTGGTTCCGCGCAGTGCGCGCGCGTAGCGATCCTCACTTTCTAGCAAATCGGCTTCGGACTGCTTGCGCTCGGAAATGTCCTGAATGGTCCCCGTCATGAAGATGACTTTGCCGTCGCCGTCTTTGAAACTTTGCGACGTCGCCGTCAAGTATTTCAGCGGACCCAAATCGGGATTGGTTCGGAAATCGAGCTTCCCGACGAATCCGGTCCGGAGTGTATCCTCGAATTCGGCGATCAATTTTGCCCGATCCTCGGGATGCACCAACTCTGTGAATTCCGGAAGCAACGCCGGTCCGAGCTTGGGATCGCGCCGCATTACGCGATAGAGTTCCTGCGACCACGCCGCCTGATTTCGAACGAGGTCAATTTCCCAGCTTCCAATCCGCGCCTGCGTTTGGGCCGCTGAGAGACGTTCTTCACTGCGCTTCAGTGCGGATTCTTCGCGCTGTTTACCGATTGCAATCGAAGCGAGATGCGTGGCAACTGCGATCCGATCCAAATGCCATTTCTGCGGCAGCATTGGTTTGCGGTGATAGATCGCGAACGTTCCCAGCACAACGCGTTGAGCATCGAAAATGGGAGTCGACCAACACGCACGCAGATCGTATTTGAGAGCGAGTTCGCGGAAATCCTTCCAGAGCGGATCGGTGTCGATGTTTTCGACAAAAATGGGTTCGCGGCGAAATGCCGCCGTACCACACGAACCCGCGTTGGGGCCGATCAGCATGCCGTCGATCGCGCGGTTGTACTCCTCGGGTAAACTGTGCGCTGCCCCGTGCCGCACATGAACGCCATCGGCGTCGAGAAGAAGAATGGAGCAGAGCATGTCGGCGGAGAGGGCTTCGAGAAAATGCACCAACGCGTTGAGCGTCGCGTCGAGCGAACTGCCTGTAGCAATCATTTCCAGGATGCGCCGCTGGCCCTCCAACATCACCAGAGCATCAGCTTTATCTGCCGAGGAATCATCCATGACCGTGATTTCCGTTGGATTGAGGAGAGCAGCAATTCAGACGTATGACATTATGTATAACCCATTTTTTTCGACAAGAGCCAGAATCATCGAAGCAAGTGCTGCCAAAATCGGAGTTTGTTTGGTCGTGAAAGCACGCGAACAAATTGTTTTGGCCATTCGACAAATCACCGTGCGACCGGGCACAACTCCTTCGGAGTTGAACAAAAAACAGCCTGCGTAAATTCTTACACAAAACGCTTTGGCTGATAAATGATTTTGCATTTAGATCGGCTCGCTCTTTAATACCACCATGTTCAGACGGCTCTCCATTTTGTTGGATTCAATCAAGTTCGCGCATTCCATCTTCGCGATCCCCTTTGCGCTCGTCGCCGCAATTGTAGCGGCGGGCGGTTGGCCAAGGTGGCAGGTGGCCGCATGGATCGTGGTGTGCATGGTCGCTGCGCGCAGTGTCGCGATGGCGTTCAATCGCCTGGTGGATCGCGACATCGACGCACTCAATCCGCGCACGAAAACGCGCCCGACCGTTACCGGGGCGGTGGCGCCACGATTCATGCTCGCGTTTCTGATCGTCTGCGCGGTCGTTTACGCGTTCGGAGCGTGGATGCTCAACTCGGTCTGCGCGGTCCTTGCGCTGCCGGTGCTCGCGATTCTTCTGGGCTATTCGTACGCAAAACGCTTCACCTCGCTCTGTCACTTCTGGCTCGGATTCGCATTGGGACTGGCGCCTATTGCGGCGCATCTCGCGGTGCGCGGGGATCTCGCGCCGCTTGCGTCGATGGGGACAAAATGGAATCTGTCGTTCGAGCTTTTTCCGATTTTGCTCTGGGCGACGGTGTTGTGTTGGGTCTCCGGTTTCGATTTGATTTACGCCTGCCAGGACTACGAATCGGATTGCGCCGAACCGCGTCTGCATTCAATTCCCAAAGCCATCGGATTGAAAAACGCGCTGACGATGTCATCGGTCCTTCATGTCATCGCAGTCGGGCTTCTGATTGCAACAGGAGCATACGCGAGCATGGGCCTCTATTATTACTTCGCGACGGCGCTTGTCACCGGGTTGCTTTTTTACGAACATTGGATCGTCAGTCCCACTGATTTGGCTCGAGTGAACGTAGCTTTTTTCACGATCAACGGAGCGGTCAGCTTGCTGCTGCTTGTCGCGGTTTGGCTGGAACGAGTCATTCTAAAATAAATTCACCGGATTGAAACAATGCCCGAGCTTCCAGAAGTTGAAACTGTGGTCCGCATGCTCGCGCCGCTGAAGGGGCGCGTCATTCGCGAAGTGATGGTTTTGCACCAGCCTTCGGTCGCGGGTTCGCCGGGGAAAATGAGCATGCTTGCCGGGCGAACAATCGAACGCGTTTGGCGGCGGGCGAAATTCATTCGTGTCGATTTGAGCGAGGGACTGGGCCTTGCCATTCATCTGCGCATGACCGGTTGGCTGGGCGTATTGGCCGCGACCGTGAAGGATCCCAAACGCGATCCGTACGTGCGTGTGCGAGTCTCGCTTGATGACGGGTCCGAGCAATTGGTCTTCAACGACATTCGAACGTTCGGGCGCGTGTGGTGCGGGACTCGCGAATCGCTTGACGCGCTGAAATCATTGAAGAAACTGGGGCCTGAACCTTTTGATATTTCGCCGACGGAATTTGCGCAGCGGTTGCGTTCGAAAAAGTCACGGTTGAAATCGCTGTTGTTGAATCAAGAATTTCTTGCGGGCGTGGGAAACATTTACGCGGATGAAGCGCTCTTCGGCGCGGGATTGCATCCGCTCATGATCGCCGAAAAAGTCAGCGTCGCGCGGGCCAAGCGGTTGTTGAAGTCGATTCAGGAGGTGTTGCAAGCGGCGATTAATGCCGGGGGTTCGAGCGTCGAAAACTTCAAGCGCCCGGACGGCGAAAGCGGATGGTTCCAGCGCGAGCTGCGGATCTATGGGCGCGGGGGCGAAACGTGTGTGGTTTGCGGAACGGTTGTGAAGCGCATTCTGGTTGGGCAGCGCAGCACGTCTTTTTGTCCAAAGTGTCAGAGGGTGTTTTAAAAGCCGGCGCGCCCGTAAAACGGCGATTTTTGCCCTGCTCTTCGTTGCAACCTTCAAGCGTTATCTCCTCCGGATAGCGC